>CAZCVW010000550.1:0-1501 GCA_964502185.1 uncultured Burkholderiales bacterium | reverse complement strand
CCGAGGGTCTGCACCTGGTGGAACCAGGGCTGCACGGAGGCTTCCTTGTAGGCAGCCAGAGAGTCGTCGGTGCTCATGATCTGCCAGTTGCCGTGCTTGCCCGAGTCGACGTCGAAGTAGAGCATGGCGGCCACGTCTTTGTAGATGCCGCACCAGGGGCACTCGGCGGTGCGGGGCAGGTCCATCACCGTCTGGTGGCTGACCCGCATCCAGCGGGCCTTGTCGCCGGGGTCGCCTTCCTGGGCGCCGTACTCGGCGATCATGATCGGCTTTGGGTGCTGGCGGGCGAAGACCATGAAGGCGTCGAAGATCTCGGGGAAGTGACGCCAGCGGTCGCCCTGGTCCCGCTTGGAGATCCCCCAGTTGTAGCCGTCGGCCGAGATCCAGTCGACGTAGTCGTCGCCCGGGTAGTAATAGGGCGCAGGCGGCTCGCCCCCCGTGATCTTGTCCTTCTTGGTGAAGCCGGCGGCGTTGGCCGTCCACACCCACACCACGTTGGTGGCGCCCTCTTCGGCGAAGATGCGGTGCATGCGCTGCCAGGCGGCGATGAAGTCCTCCGGGCGCTTCACGATCTTGCGCTTCTCCGGGCGCTCGCCGTCCATCTCCCAGCAGTAGCGCATGAACATCTCGTACTTGAAGTCCCGCATGACCTGGGCCGTCTTGCGGATCACGTCGTCCATGCTGCCCGAGTTGATCTGGGTGCTGTCGCCACAGGCCCAGCCGACGAGGGGGATACGGCCGTTCTCGACGTCCCACGTCTCGATCCAGGACAGGCCGTCCCGGGCGATCTCGTCGTACTCGCCGAAGTACTTGTTGTTGACGTCCATCTTCCGCCCGAGGGCCTGCTCGAGCTTGTAGACCCCCTGCTCCTCAGGCGTGCCGCTGTGGGAATCGAACGAGTGGACGCCGAAGAGGGCGCCCGTGACCGGGGCCAGCCGGCCGGGAGAACGGGGCGGCGCCGCGAAGCCCGCCTTGGACTCGTAGGCCATCGGATCCGTGTCGGCCCGGGCGTCGCCGGGCGGCAGCACAACGGCGGAGAGGGCCAGAACCACGACGATCCGGGGGACGCGGCGCGTGAACATGGTCAGCACACTAATTCACGGACGGTGGCGAGTGTTAGCGGTGTGGCGAGAGTTTTTCAGCCGAGGTTCAGGAGCTCGCGGGCCCGGGCGAACACCCCGTCCAGCATGGGCTCGGTCATTTTCCCCGTGAACGTGTTCTGCTGGCTGGGGTGGAAGGAGCACACGATGGTCGGGCCGGCCCGGCCGGTGACCACTTCTCGGCCGTGCCCGAAGCGGGGCCGGGGCGCCGGAACCTCCACGCCGGTGGCCCGCAGGGCCTTCCACAACGCCTCGTAGCCGAACGAGCCGAGCACCACGACCACCGCCGGCCGCAGCACGGCGAGCTCCCGGGCCAGGTACGGGTTGCAGGTGTCGCGCTCGGCCGGTGTCGGCTTGTTGGCGGGCGGGGCGCAGCGCACCGCCGCCGTAACCCAGGCACC
>CAZCVW010000549.1:0-1503 GCA_964502185.1 uncultured Burkholderiales bacterium | reverse complement strand
CGCCCATCGCCGGCGGCGCAGCCTGCGCCCGCGGCCGCTCCGGCCGTGGACCCCCGCCCGGCCACCAACGGCCAGGCGGGCGTCGCGGCGACGGAGACGGGCCACGTTCTCGCCTCGTCCGCCAACCCCATTCCGTTCGGCCGGCCCCTCACCCTCACCGCCACGGTCCGGTCGCAGCCGCCGAGGCCCTCGGGCGTAGTCGTCTTCTTCGACGGGGACGACGTCCTCGGCTCCTGCCACCTCGACGCGGCGGGACAGGCCCGGTTGACCACGTCGGCCCTCGGCGTGGGCGACCACGCCCTGCGCGTAAAGTACGGAGGCGACGCCGACTTCGCCCCGAGCACCGCCGCCCTGCATCAGACGGTGGGACGGGCCACCACGGAGACGTCGGTCTCCTCCTCCGGGCCCTCGGCGCTCGGCGCCCCCGTCATCTTCGAGGCGACGGTGCGTTCCGGCGCCCCCGGGCTCCCCACCGGGCTCGTCACCTTCCGAGACGGGGTGGGGCGCCTCGGGATGGCCGAACTCGACGCCGACGGGACCGCCCGCCTCATCGTGGCGCTCGGGTGGGGAAGCCACGCCGTGTCGGCCATCTACGCCGGCGACGACACCTTCGCCCCGAGCCTGGGCACCATGACGCACACCGTCCAGGCGGGAACCACGACCATGCTCAGCACCTCCGAGGCCGATGACGGCTCTGACGATTTCGGGGAGGCGACGTGACCGGCACGAAGAGAGCCTCCTCCGCCCGCCGGGCCCCAGCGCGACGGCCACGCCCCGGCATCGTCGCCGCCGGCGTCGGCGCCGTCATCGCCGTCGCGGTCGTCGCCTGGGCGCTCCAGCGAGGCGGCGATGACAACGTCGCGCTCCCCGAGGACGACCCCGGCGTCACCCACGTCCACGGCCTCGGCGTCGACCCGGCCGACGGCACCCTCTACGCCGCCACCCACAACGGACTGTTCCGCGTTCCCGAGCGAGGCCGGGCGGTGCGGGTCGCCGACCGGTTCCAGGACACCATGGGGTTCACGGTGACCGGCCCGAACCGTTTCCTCGGCAGCGGCCATCCCGATTTCCAGGACAAGGAGCTGTTCCGGGAGGGCCGGGATCCGCACCTCGGGCTGATCGAGAGCACCGACGCCGGGCTCAACTGGACACCCCTGTCCCTGCTGGGCGAAGCGGACTTCCACGGGCTGGCCGCCGCCCACGGGCAGATCTACGGGTACAGCGCCACCAGCGGCGAGTTCATGGTGAGCAAGGACGGCAGAGCGTGGGATCGGCGTTCCCAGATCACCCTCGCGTCGTTCGCGGTCGACCCGGCCGACGCTGAGCGGATCGTGGCCACAACGCAGCAGGGTCTGGCCGCCAGCACCGACGGCGGCCGGACGTGGCAGCCGCGTCCCGGGCCGCGCCTCGCCGAGCTCAGCTGGCACCGGGACGGCGGGTTGTGGGGCGCCGGCCCCGACGGCACCGTCCACCGCTCGGCCGACGGCGGTGCTACATGGGCCG
>CAZCVW010000548.1:0-1517 GCA_964502185.1 uncultured Burkholderiales bacterium | reverse complement strand
CGCACACGAACGTGGCTGAGCCGCTGACATCTGGCTACTTCCGTGGCAGGCCCTCAAACACCAAGCCCTCCACGACCCGCTCACCGGTCTCGCCAAACCGGCTGTTTCTCCGGGACCGTCTCGAACACGCCCTGGCTCGCGCCGACCGCCACCCGCACCCCCTCGCGTTGCTCTTCTTGGACCTCGAGCCCCAAGACAAGCCCCGGTCAGTTGCGGGAGCGGTCGGCCACGAAGGCGGCCAGGGCGGTGGTGAGGGGGACGGCGGCCACGAGGCCGATGCTGCCGACCAGCGTCCGCACCACTTCCTGGGCGACGATCTCGCCCGTCACCACGTCACCCAGGTTGCGGTTCGACACGGTGAAGAGCACGAGCAGCGGCAGCGAGGCGCCGGCGTAGGCCAGCACCAGCGTGTTGACCGTCGAGGCGATGTGGTCGCGCCCGATCCGCAGTCCCGACGAGAACAACTGGCGGAAGCCGTACTTCGGGTTGGCGGCGTGGAGTTCCCAGACAGCTGAAGCCTGGGTGACGGTCACGTCGTCGAGGACCCCGAGGGAGCCGATCACGATGCCGCCGAGCAGCAGGCCCTCGAGGTTGACCTGGGCCACGGCAGCCTGGAGGAAGCCGGCCTCCTCGGAGGCGAGGCCGGTGAGGCGGGACGCCTCCACGAACACGTAGGCCAGGATGCCCGTCAGCGCCAGGCTGCCGAGCGTGCCGAGCACCGCCGTCGTGGTCCGGGCGTTGAGGCCGTGGGACAGGTAGAGGGCGACGAACATGATGGCGGCCGACCCGACCACCGCCACCGCCACGGGGCTCCGGCCCTCGAGGATGGCGGGCAGGACGAACCGGATGAGCACGATCATGCTGAGCCCGAGGCCGGCCAGGGCCGTGACGCCCCGCCACCGGGCGAGGGCGACGACGGCCAGCGCGAAGAGGAAGCCGAGCACGAGGAGGGGCGTGCGGCGCTGGAAGTCGGAGAAGTACCAGGTGTCGTCTTCGCCCGTCACCCGCCCGAGCACGATCTTGTCGCCGTCGTCCAAGCGGGGGCTTCCTGGCCCCTCGCTCAGCTCGATCCGGACCGTCTCACCCGCCTCCGGCCCTTCAGTGAGGCGGACGCGCAGGTCCTGGCAGGTGACGTCCTGGCTCTCGTCGGTCCCAACGCACGGGCCCCGCGTAAGGCGGGTCACGGTGCCGTCGAAGAGCTCGGCGGGCGGGCCGATCGCGTCGGGCACGGGCGGCGTGGGGTCGTCGGGCCAGAGGACGGCGAGGCCGACGCCGGTGGCCAGCACGAACGGCGCCAACAGGAGGGCGAGGAGCAGCCGGGCCGGCCGGGGAGCGCGACGGGGCCGGCCGTGGGAGTGGGAGTGGGCCATGACGGCCCCATCTTGGCTGGTGGGGTGGAGCTAGTCCGACACCGGCGGCCGCTCGGTAGCCGGCAGCGATATGCGCGGCGGCGAAAGGCAAAGGCACAGAAGGGGACGGATTGGTGCCTCGCCGAACTGGCGTTCTTCACACGCGAT
>CAZCVW010000547.1:0-1525 GCA_964502185.1 uncultured Burkholderiales bacterium | reverse complement strand
TTCTCGATGTAGGTGTCGCTCGACGGGATGTAGGCCTCGGGCTGGTAATAGTCGTAGTAGGAGACGAAGTACTCGACCCGGTTCTTCGGGAAGAAGTCCCGGAACTCGCTGGTGAGCTGGGCGGCCAGGCTCTTGTTGGGTGCCAGCACCAGTGTGGGCCGCTGCACCCTCTCGATGACTCCGGCGACGGTGAACGACTTCCCCGACCCGGTGATCCCGAGCAGGGTCTGGAACCGCTCCCCCGCCTGGAGGCCGCTCACCAACTTCTCGATGGCGGCGGGCTGGTCCCCGGCGGGGGCGAAATCGGACACGAGCAGGAAGGGCGGCATGGCGCAAGGATCGTACCGGCGGGCAGATCAGAAGGGTTCGTAAGCATCTTGATGCGCGGTCGGTATGCTTGTGTGCATGAGGACGACCATCAAGCTCGATGACCATCTGCTGTCGCAGGCAAAGCAGCTGGGCAACCGGACGAACCGCACGTTGTCAGCGGTCATCGAGGACGCCCTCCGAGAAGTCCTGGCTCGGACGGACGTGAAGCCACGAGAACCCGTCGACCTCCCCACGTTCGGCGGGAGCGGCGTCAGGCCCGGCTTCGACCTGAACGACCCCAGTTCATGGGCTGATTTCCTCGACTCGGCCGACGCCAAGGAGAAGTTGGAGAACGAACAACGTGCTGCTGGTTGACGTCAACATTCTCGTCTACGCCCACCGGGAGGAGTACGAGCGGCACGCCGAGTTTCGGGACTGGTTGGCGGACCTCGTTGGCGGTCAGGCGGCGTACGGGATGTCCGACGTGGTACTGAGCGGGTTCCTTCGACTCGTTACGGACTCCCGGGTTTTTCACGTCCCCACGCAACTCGACATGGCGCTGACCTTCGCCGCCAACATCCGGGACCGGAGGAACTGCGTGCCCGTCGCCCCGGGGCCTCGGCATTGGGGCATCTTCACCAACCTGTGCCGAGAGGCGAACGCCAAGGGGAAGTTGATTCCCGATTCCTATCTGGCTGCCCTGGCCATCGAGTCGGGCAGCGAGTGGATCACCAACGACCGGGACTTCGCCCGCTTCCCCGGCCTGCGCTGGCGTCACCCGCTCGACAGCTGATCCACCGCGACCCCCATCTATGCGCCCGTGACGTCCTTCTCGGCCCGCCGCCATTCGATCTCGGCCCACACTCCGTCGATCTGGCGCTCCAGCGCCTCGGGCGGGCCCGAGTTGTCGAGCACGACGTCGGCCACCGCCCGCCGCTCGGCGTCGGTGGCCTGGGCCGCCATCCGGCGGCGGGCGTCGTCGGGGGCCACCCCCCGGCCCGCCAGGCGCGCGACCCGGATGTCCTCCGGGGCTTCCACGATGACGACGAGGTCGTAGCCGCCCCGCGCCGCCTCCACCAGCAGCGGCACGTCGTAGACGATCACCGACCCCTTCGGCGCCGCCGCCGCCCGCTCGGCGATGGTGGCGGCCACCAAGGGGTGCACGATGGCGTTGAGGTCGGCTCGGGCGGCCTCGTCCCCGAACACGAGGGCGGCC
>CAZCVW010000546.1:0-1534 GCA_964502185.1 uncultured Burkholderiales bacterium | reverse complement strand
ACCAAGGACGAGTACGTGGAATGGCGACAGGAGGCCCGGGAGGCGGCCGCCCGGGAGCGGGTGTCCCGTAACGCCGCCCGGCCCCGGCCCACCGAAGCTGCAGCACCGGCCCCCGCACCGGCTCCCAACGGCGGAGACGATGTCTGGGCGAAGCTTCGCAAGTGCGAGGCCGGGGGCAGCTACAACCGCAACAGCGGCAACGGTTACTACGGCGCCTACCAGTTCTCGGCGGGCACGTGGCGTTCACTCCGTTACTCGGGGCTTCCCCATGAAGCTCGGCCGGAGGTCCAGGACGAGGCCGCCCGCAAGCTCCAGGCCCGCGGCGGCTGGGGCCAGTGGCCCGCCTGTTCCCGCCGGATCGGGGCTCGCTAGCCCCGCCCATACCCTCACCCGAAGAACTCGCACCAGCGCTCGCCCATCCCGGGCGAGCGCTGGTCGTTTCCGGCGATCCTTTTCGGCTGGGCAACTACGTCAGGTCGAAGGTCCGAGCGACCTTCGTCGGCAAGTCCTGGCCTACGTACTCGCCGAACAACGTGAAGGTCAGCACGTAGTCCACGTCATCGGAGATGAAGTGGTACTGGATCTGGGTGACGTCCGCCGTGCTCCCGTCGGGAAGATTGAAGGGCAGCACGTAGGAGGCCCGGGCCGCCTTGCCCGCCGGGGCCTCGGCCTCCTCCACCTTGACGTCCTTGGCCTTCAACTGACCGACGAGGACCTCCTGGAGCCCGGCCACGAGATCGGACACCGACGTTCCCGGGGCCGGCGACTTCACCACGTTGATGTTGGTGCCCGACCCGTTGTCGTCATAGGCGAAGAACTTGGTCCGCTCGAGGAACGCCTCAGGATCCTCGCCCACCAGTTTGGTGATCTCGGGGTTGGCATCGAGGAAGGGCTTGAGTTCTTCGGCCGTCAGCGGGATGTCCTTCCAGGCCGACGGGACCGCCAGCGCGAACCCCTCCGCCTTGACCGCCACCGGGCGGTATCCGTCGGGCGTTCCCCAGGCGTCCCCTCCAGGGGCGCTCGAAGTGGTCGCCCCCGGCTTGGGCGCAGCCCGGTCGGCCTTCTTGTCGCCCCCGCAGGCGGTGAGGAGCACGACCAGCAGAAGGCTGAGGGCTCTTCCTCTCCCCACGGGCCTACTCGGCCGCCGGACCGGTGAAATTGGGGACGCGCCTCTCCTTGATGGCGGCCATGCCCTCGACGACATCGGGACCGGCGAAGCCGAGCGTCTCGTAGGCGACCGACACGTCGAAGATCGGGCCGGCCGAACGGAGCCAGCCGTTCAGGGCGTACTTCGTCCACCGGATGGCGCTCTGCGAGCCGGTCGCGAGGCTACGGGCCACCTCCAGCGCCTTGTCCTGCAACTCGTCCTCCGCGACGCACAGCGAAACCAGACCGATGCGCTCGGCCTCCTCGCCGCTGACCGGCGTGCACGTGAGCAGGTGGTACTTGGCCTTGGCCATCCCACACAGGAGCGGCCAGATGATGGCGGCGTGGTCGCCGGCGGCGACGCCGAGGCGGGTGTGCCCGTCGATGA
>CAZCVW010000545.1:0-1539 GCA_964502185.1 uncultured Burkholderiales bacterium | reverse complement strand
GGAGCGGATCTGCTCGCGCCGGCCTTCGGGTTGATCGGCGTGGCGGCCGCCGCGGCCGCCGCGGCCGCCACGACTTCTGGCGGCGTCGCCGGAGACCCGTACCTCCTCGTGCTGGCCCGCTTTGTCGTCGGCGGCGCCTTTCTGGGGGCGGTGACCGACGCCATGCTCCTCGGGCACTCGTATCTCACCCAGCCGGGCCTTTCGCGCGAGCCGCTCAAGGAACTGGTCCGGCTCACGGCCTGGCTCTGGCCGGTCGAAGTCGCCCTGCTGTGCTGGTCGCCCGGCATGGTCCAGGTGCTCAACGGTTCGATCGACGACGGGTCCAACGGCCTCTTCGGCTGGATCTGGCTCGTCTCCGCCGTTACCACCATCGGCCTGCTCGGTGTGGTCTGGGCCGCGCTCCGGGAGCGGTGGTACTCGGCCGTCATGGCCGCCACCGGCCTGCTCTACCTGGCCATCCTCACCGCCTTCGGCACCGACCTGGTGGCCCGGGCCGTGCTCGTCCCGTAGCCGCGCCCGACGCGTCCGACTGTCGCCCGACGCTTCCGACTGGCGCCCGACGCCGGCGGTAGCCTCGCCGGCATGCCCGGATCCACTCTCGAAGCTGCCAACACCCTTGCGGGTCGCGTCGCGCTGGTGACCGGCGCCGGCCGCGGCATCGGGCGGTCCATCGCCCTGGCCCTGGCCGGAGACGGCGCCGCCGTGGCCGTGAACTACCGGCGGGACGAGGACGCGGCCGCCGAAGTCGTGAAGGCCATCGAGGCCACCGGCGGGCGGGCCAAGGCGTACGCCGCCGACGTCGGGATCGTCGATGAGAGCCGGGCCATGGTGGCCGCGGCCGTCGCCGACTTCGGCTTCGTCGACATCCTGGTCAACAACGCCGGCGTCGCCAGCCGGGGCCGGAGTGTCGCCGACACCGAACCCGACGAGCCCGAACGGCTCATCCGGACCCACGCCCTCGGAGCCTTCTTCGTCAGCCAGGCCGTTCTGCCCTCGATGCGTTCCCGGCCCCGGGGCGACATCGTGATGATCTCGTCCGCCATCACGAGCCGGTATCCGGCCAACAGCGTCCCCTACACCATGGCCAAGGCGGCGCTGGAAGCGCTGGCTTTCAGCCTGGCCAACGAGGAGCGGCGCAACGGCCTTCACGTCAACGTCGTGGCCCCCGGACTGGTCGTCACCGACATGGGCAGGCGCCTGGCCCGGGCCATCACCGGCGCGGAGGACATCCACGACCTCGACTCCCGCTCCCCGTTCGGGCGGGTGTGCCGGCCGGAGGACGTCGCCAATGTGGTGCGTTTCGTGGTCTCCGAGCAGGCCGGCTACGTGACCGGCCAGAAGATCATGGTCGACGGCGGCGGGAGCGACGACACGGTCGCTGGCATATCGGCTCGGGGCATCTCGACCCAGGGCGGCTCATGAACCTGGCCATGCTGCTGGAGATGGCCGCCGACGGCCTCGGTGACCGGGTGGCCGTGGGCCCGAAGGCGGCCGGCATCACCTACGCCGGGCTGCTCACCCGGGCCCAGCGGGTGGCTC
>CAZCVW010000544.1:0-1573 GCA_964502185.1 uncultured Burkholderiales bacterium | reverse complement strand
TCACGATCTCGGCCGGGTCCCGGCCGATGTCGTCGCAGTGGCGCCGGAGGACGTCGAGCTTGCGGGTGAGCGACTGCCGGGGCGTGTGCTTGGGGAAGCAGCACAGGTCGGCGTACTGCGCGACGAGCCGGAGGGCCCGCCGCTCGCCGTTGCCGCCCACGAGGATCGGCGGGCCGCCGGGCTGGACCGGCCGGGGGACGTTGACGGCGTCGCGGACCTGGTAGTAGCGGCCGTCGAAGCTCGGTCGCTCCTCGGTGAACATCGCCCGGCAGACCTGGAGCGCCTCCTCCAGCCGGTCGTGGCGCTCCCGGAGCGGCGGGAAGGCGTACCCGTAGCGCGCGTGCTCCGCCTCGTTCCAGCCGGCGCCGAGCCCGAGGACGGCCCGCCCGCCGGAGACGACGTCGAGGGTGGTGACCGCCTTGGCCAGGTGGGCGGGGTTCCGGAAGGTCACGGCCGTCACGAGCGTGCCCAGCCGCACGCGCGTGGTCCTCGCCGCCAGCGCGCCCAGGAGCGTGTACGCCTCCGGCATCGGCTCGGACGGCCGGCCGGCGTGCCCGCCCTGGACCATGTGGTCCAGCACCCAGAGGGAGTCGAACCCGCTCTCCTCGGCCGCGCCGGCGATGGCCGCCGCCCGCTCGAAGAGCTGGTGCGCACCGAGGCCGGGGTAGGCGAGGTCGTTCAGGTGGAGCCCGAAGTGCGGCACGCCCCGATGCTGGCACGGATGGCGGCCTCACCCCTCTCGGTGCGCCCGGGCGGCGGTGGCCAGGTGGCCGGCGATCCGGGCGGCGGGATCGTCGGGCAACCCGGCGAACATGTCGTCGAGGAGCCGTTGCCGGCCGAGACGCAGCCGTTCGGCCCCCGGCCCCGCACCACGGATCTCGGCGAGGGCGGCCCGCAGCGTGGCCTCGTCGGTCGCCACGAGCGCGGCCCCGTACTCGCGGAGACCTTCCACGATCTCCACGCCGGGGAAGGCCAGGACGACGAGCGGGCGGTCCACCACGCAAGCCTCGAACCCCGCGGTGCTGGTGACCACGACCACCGCGTCGGCGTCGGCCATGACCTGGAGGGGGTCGGCGTCCCTGGTCACCCGGGCGCGTGCCGTCACCGGCGGCTCGTCGTAGACCGACGACCGGTCGAGGGGGTGGACCTTGACGACGAGCGTCGCGCCCTCGGTGCCCGTCACCGCCGAGACGACCGCGGCCAGCATCGCCCGGGCGTTGGCGGCCGACACGAACCGGCCCCCGGTGATCGACGGCAGGTAGGCCACCTGCCAGCCGGTGCCAGCCCCGCCCGATCTGCCCACGCGGACCGGTCCTGGGCGGGAACGCGCCGGGAGCCGGAGCTTGGGCGAGCCCGTCACCTCGACGCGGTCGGCGGGCACGCCGGCGTCCACGAACACCCGCCGGGCCCGCTCGCCCCAGACGAGGTAGCGGTCCTGGAGGGGGTGGAGCTTCCACGCCTCGCCGGTGGCCAGGCCCTCCTGCACCATGAAGGTGGGCACCCCGCGCCCGCGGGCGGCGAGGACGGCGGCTCGCTGGGCGCCGGTACCGGTCGAGGTGCTCGTGGCCAGCAC
>CAZCVW010000543.1:0-1580 GCA_964502185.1 uncultured Burkholderiales bacterium | reverse complement strand
TCTTCGGCGTCGACGACGGGGTCGTCACCCTCACCGGCTCGGTGGAGTTCGCCGGCGAGGTCCCGGTGGTGGAAGGGCTGGCCTGGCGCGTCCCCGGAGTCATCCATGTCATCAGCCACGTGACCTACGAACGGCGGGACGGGGAGTGACCGGTATGGGCCCGCCGATCCAGATTCTCGACCAGTGCCCCCGGCGCGGTCCACCTGCCACGCCCGGTGGGACGTGGATCCGCAGTTATCTGACACTGCCCGGGTTTGACCTGACCCGACTCAGGAGGAGCGATGGCCCCCTTCGTGATCCCCTTCGCCGAGCTGCGCCGGTCGGACACCGCTATCGCCGGTGGAAAGGGGGCGAACCTCGGCGAGCTCACCAGCGCGGGCCTGCCCGTCCCGCCCGGTTTCGTCGTGGCCGCCGACGCCTTCCTCTCCTCCATGGAGGCCGGCGAGGTGCGCCACGAGCTCGCCTCCCTTTCGGCGCAGACCTCCCCTGACCGGCCCGACGAGCTGGCCGCCATGAGCGAGCGCCTGCAGGACCTCGTCCGCAAGGCGGGGGTGGGGCCCGAGCTGCGGGAGGCGATCCTGGCCCAGCGGCGGGCGGCCGGCCTGAACTGGCCGGTGGCCGTCCGGTCGTCGGCCACCAGCGAGGACACGGCCACGGCCTCGTTCGCCGGAATGAACCAGACCTTCACCAACGTCAGCGGCGAGGACGAGCTCCTCGACCGCATCCTCGACTGCTGGGCCTCGCTTTACGGCCAGCGGGTCGTCGCCTACCGGACGGCCCGGGCCGTCCTCGAGGAGCCCGCCATCGCGGTCGTCATCCAGGAGATGGTGCAGTCAGAGCGGTCCGGGGTCATGTTCACGGCTGACCCCTCGACCGGCGACCGGTCCCGGATCGTGATCGAAGGGGCACCGGGACTCGGGGAGGTGGTGGTCGGCGGGCAGGTGGAGCCCGACACCTACACGCTGACCAAAGACGGCCCCCGCCTGCTCGAAGCGCGCATCGGCTACAAGACCCACAAGATTGTCCGCGGCCCTGACGGGAGCGACCTGCGGGTCGACCTCGACGCCGACGAAGCCGGCAGCCGTGTCCTCAGCGACGACGAGGCGGTGGCGCTCGCCCGCCTCGGCCTGGCCGTCGAAGACCACTACGGCGAACCCCAGGACACCGAGTGGGCCATCGCCGGCGGGCGCACCTGGCTGGTGCAGTCCCGGCCGATCACGACGCTCACGGCCGCCGGGCCGGCCGCGACCGCGACGGAGACCACTGGGCGGGTCCTCCTCTCCGGCCTGTCCGGCTCCCCTGGCGTGGCCGTCGGCCGTGTCCGGGTCCTCGACTCACCCCGGGACGGCGGCCGCCTCGCCGCCGGCGAGGTGCTGGTGGCGCCGATGACCAACCCCGACTGGGTCCCGACCATCCGGCGCGCCGCGGCCGTCGTCACCGACAGCGGCGGAATGACCTGTCACGCCGCCATCGTGAGCCGCGAGCTCGGCGTCCCGGCGGTGGTGGGGACGCGCACGGCCACGACCTCGCTGCGCGACGGCGAGCTCGTCACGGTGGACGGGACGCGGGGCCGCGTGCTG
>CAZCVW010000542.1:0-1593 GCA_964502185.1 uncultured Burkholderiales bacterium | reverse complement strand
AGTCGTTGACCAGGATCTGCGAGACCTTGGCCAGGACCTCGGCTCGGTCTCGGCTCATGTGACCGCCCGCGGGCGGACGGGCGTGAGCTCGGAGACCGGGCGCCGGCCGGCGAACCCCTCCGGGCGGGAGAGGCAGACGCCCGTCCAGTGCTCGACCCCGCCGACCGGAGCCTCCAGGTGCACGCCTGCCACGGCCGGGCCCGTCAGGTCGAGGTGGTCCGGGACGCCGTCCTGCACCTCCTGGCCTCGGATCCGACGCTCGAAGCCCGCGACGTCATCGTGATGTGCCCGGACATCGAGGCCTTCGCCCCGCTGGTTCACGCCACCTTCGGCGCCGGTGAGGTCCACGGCGAGGATGAGGACGACGGGTTCGCGGGCCCGGGCGGCGCTCCGGTCGTCCCCGGCGCCCGGACCCCTGACCTGCGGGTGCGGCTGGCCGACCGCTCGCTGCGCCAGACGAATCCCGTCCTCGGCGTGGTGGCCGAACTGCTCGATCTGGCGTCGGCCCGCCTCACGGGGCCGCAGGTGCTCGACCTGGCCGCCCGGGAGCCCGTCCGCCGCCGCTTCCGGTTCGACGACGACGACCTGGCCCGCCTGACCGACTGGGTGACGGAGACCGGGGTCCGTTGGGGGCTCGACGCCGAGCACCGGGCCCCGTTCAAGCTGGACCGCTTGGAGGCCAACACGTGGCGGTCCGGGCTCGACCGGGTGCTGCTCGGGGTGGCCATGGCCGAGGAGGGCTACCGGCTCTTCGGCGAGGCCCTGCCCTTCGACGACGTGGACAGCGGGGCGATCGACCTGGCCGGCCGCTTCGCCGAGTTCATCGACCGGCTGGGGGCCGGGTTGGGCGCGCTGGCCGGGCCGCAGCCGGTGGCCGGCTGGGTGAAGGCGATCTCGGCGGCGGTGGACGCCCTCACCGACCCGGGAGAGAAGAACGCCTGGCAGGGGGCCCAGCTGCGGCGGCTGCTGGACGACATCGCCAGTGAGTCGGGGTCCAGTGAGTCGGGAACAGGGGCCACCGCCCTCTGCCTGGCCGAGATCCGGGATCTGCTGGCCGAGCGCCTCGAGGGTAAGCCGACCCGGGCCAACTTCCGTACCGGCCACATGACCGTGTGCACGCTCGTGCCGATGCGGTCCGTCCCGCACCGGGTGGTGTGCCTCCTCGGCCTCGACGACGGCGTCTTCCCCCGCCGCACCGCCCTCGACGGCGACGATCTGATCCTGGCCGACCCGCACGTCGGCGACCGGGACGCCCGCCGCGAGGACCGCCAGCTCCTCCTCGACGCGCTGCTCGCCGCCACCGACCACCTCGTCGTCACCTACACCGGTCGGGATGAGCGCACCAACACCGAACGGCCGCCGGCCGTGCCGGTGGGGGAGCTGCTCGACGTGATCGACCGCACCGTGCGGACCGCGGGCGGCACGGACGCCCGGGACCGCGTCGTCGTCCACCACCCTCTGCAGCCCTTCGATCCCCGGAACTTCACCCAGGACGCGTTGGTGCCGGCCACGACGTGGAGCTTCGACGCCGTCTCCCTCGACGGGGCCCGGGCCCTGGTCGGCGGGCGCCACGCCGCCGCCCCGTTCCTGCCC
>CAZCVW010000541.1:0-1600 GCA_964502185.1 uncultured Burkholderiales bacterium | reverse complement strand
CGAGAGGGCCCGGGCCGCCTTCGCCGAGGCGGGCCGCCCGAACCCGCCGTCGCTGTGGGGCCAGTCCTACGTCGCCCTCACCGACCCCGAGGCGGGCGCCGACTACCTGCGCCGCTACTACGCCTTCACCGGCCCCTTCGCCGAGCGGATCGTGGCCGGTCTCCTGACCACGCCGAAGGCGGTGCGGGAGCACGTCCACGGCTACGCCGAGGCGGGTTGCCAGGAGCTCGTGCTGCTGCCGGCGACGTCGTCGCCCGACGAGCTCGACCGGCTGGCCGACGCGATCACATGATCGGCACATGAGCCTCGGCCCATGAGGATCCGGATCTGCGGCGGCGGACCGGGGGGTTTGTACCTGGCCATCCTCCTCGCCCGGTCCGGTGCCGGTCACGAGATCATCGTGTCGGAGCGCAATCCCCCGGGCGCCACCTACGGCTGGGGCGTCGTGTTCTCCGACGACGCCCTGGCCGAGCTGCGCGACGCCGACTACCAGACCTACCTGGCCATCGACGAGGCGCTCGTGCGGTGGGGTGCCATCGACGTTTTCTACGGCGGTGAGCGCATCCGTTCGACGGGCCACGCCTTCGCGGCCGTCGCCCGGCGGGAGTTGCTGCGGATCCTGGCCGAGCGGGCCGTCGCCCTCGCCGTCGACCTCCGCTACTCCGAGCCCGTCGACGACCCCGCCGCCTCCGCCGCCGACTGCGACCTGCTGGTCGGGGCGGACGGGATCCGCTCCGAGGTCCGGGACAGGTGGTCGGAACACTTCGGGAGCACGAGCCGCCCCCACCGGAGCCGGTACGTGTGGTTCGGCGCCGACCTGGCCCTGCCCGTCTTCACGTTCATCTTCCGGCCGACGGAGTACGGCCTGTTCCAGGTGCACGCCTACCCCTTCGACGCCGGCCGGAGCACGTTCATCGTGGAGGCCACCGAGGAGGCGTGGCGGCGCGCCGGCCTTGACCGTCAAGATGAGGTTGAGGGTCTGGCCTTCTGTCAGGAGATGTTCTCCGCGTACCTCGGTGACCACCGCCTGATGAGCAACCAGTCGGAGTGGGGCAGCTTCGTGACCGTGCGCAACCTCTCCTGGCATCACGACAACGTTGTCCTGCTCGGCGACGCCGCCCACACCGCCCATTTCTCGATCGGCTCCGGCACCCGGCTGGCCCTGGACGACTCCATCGCCCTGGCCAAGGCGCTGGTCGCCCACCCCCGGGACCTGCCCGCCGCCCTGGCCGAGTACGAGGGCGAGCGGCAACCGGTGGTGGAGCGCTTCCAGGAGGTGGCCACCGACTCGGCCCACTACTTCGAGCAGGTCGGGCGCTACCTCGGCTTCCCGCCCTGGCAGTTCGCCTTCAACCTGCTGACCCGCAGCGGCCGCATCGGCCGCCTCGAGCTGGAGCGCCGGGACCCGCTGCTCACCAACCGGGTCGACCGGGAGTTCGCCGGTGCCGACGGCCGGGTCGTCGTGGCTCCCCCACTGCACGCCCCGATCCGGTTCCGCCTCCACGGGGACACCCCGGGCCCCGGGTCGCGAGGCCTCGGGCGGGGCGTCGAGTTCTCCAACCGCGTCGCCCTGGCCCCCGCCGCGCCCGACGTCGCCGTC
>CAZCVW010000540.1:0-1600 GCA_964502185.1 uncultured Burkholderiales bacterium | reverse complement strand
GGGGCAATAGCGTTGCCCATGACGGCGCCTCCTTAGGTAGGTGCTGTCCACGGTCCGGGGGCGGTTCGCGCCGTCGCCCGGGCCACTGTCTAAGCAGCCAAGCGTCCCACCCACCCAGCGGCGACGGCAAGGGGTTCCTGACACACCCTCTCCGTAGCCGCAGCCGAGACGATGGCTCCGCCGCCCCCTCCGCCGCGGCGGACTGTCCACCGGTGCCGTTGAGCAGGGCCTCCGCCATCGTGTCCCCACCCCACCCGGCAGGCAACCCTCAAAGCACGATCAGGGACGCCGTCTCGTACTTCGACACGGCCACGGCCGGGGCGGCCAGCGCGCCCGACGCCACCGCGTCACCCCGCGCCTCCCACGACAGGCAGCCCGCTATGAGCGCGTCGATCCGCAACGCCGACCCCGCCCGGTCCTTGCTCACGGTCCACATGGGCCGGCCCTGGTCGTCCCGGATCCCCGGGTGTGACCTGCGACGGGCGTTCACGACATGGCGGGCCATCACCGGGTCGCCGCTGTGGGTAAGGTCCCCGGCGACCATGGCGCCGTGGTAGGCCCGCAGCGCGTACGCCATGGGCTTGGTGCGGTTCGTCCACCACTTCACGATCCGCTTGTCGCCCCAGCGGCCCGACCACCCGTCGACCGTGGCCTCCCAGTAGGAAGGGTTGGCGTAGAGGCGCCACACGTCGTAGCGGTCGAAGAGCGCCTCGAGGGCCTCCGTGACCTCCGCTTCGGGGACCTCCCACCCCTCGGCGCCGACAGGCTTCTCCCAGACCCCTACGGGCCACTGGTAGCCGCTCTCGACTTCGGTGGCGACAATGGCGGTGGCGTCGTCATAACGGGAGCCGGCGAAGCCGACCGTCACCAGCGCGCCATCCGCCGCCTGGTAGCCGGGACGGGCGGCCGCCGCCCAAAGGTCAGGGTCGAACGCCTGGCCGCTCCCGGCCACGACCCGGTTCAGGAAAAACCGTTCGGCCTGCGCCGGGTCGCGCTCGGCCAGCTCGGTCACTTCCGCCTCGATGCGCTCGAGGTTCACCCACCACGAGTCGCCGTAGACGGCTTTGAGGCAGCGGCGCAGCTCGCGGCGGTTCCGGATCGACCCTGCCGGCGCCACCACATGATCCCGGTGCACGTCGGTGCCCGAGTAGGCGGCGGTCTGCTGGGCCACCGACTCCTCCGCCGGATCCCACGCGTTCGTGGTCTCGACCAGGCGGCCGTCCATCCCGGCCACGTTCCGGCGCTGGGTGTCGGCCAGCTTCACGCCGCCGTTCTCCCGCAGCCAAGCATGCGTCTCGTCCTGCACGCAGAACGTCACGCGCTGGCCAAGCCTTGACCGTGCCGACGAGGTGACGGGCTCGATGCGGCCGCCGCCCCGCAGGTTGATCCTGGTCTCCCCCGTGTCAGGGATGAGCGCCTTCAACGCGCCGAGGGTGATCATCGGCACCAGCGCCCGCCACACATTGTCGGTCTGATCCTCACTGACGGCCGTGACCTGGATCCATGGGGTCGACCACGGGCGGCCCACCGGCTCACCGTTGGCGTCCCACCCGTCGAAGAGGACGGGGCCTTCGGCCTCAGCGCAGATCAGCGCCGCCGC
>CAZCVW010000539.1:0-1608 GCA_964502185.1 uncultured Burkholderiales bacterium | reverse complement strand
CGCCGCCGGGTCACCGAGGCCGACGTGGTCGCGGGCCGACTCGGCCGCCACCACGGCCGCCAACGCCGCGTCCAGGTCGGGGGCGGCGAAGTCGACGGACTCCAGCACGCTGTGGACGAAGGTGCCGACGTCCGCGCCGCGGGGCATGGCCGCCAGCGGGGACGGCGCCGACCGCAGGGCCGTCTCGTCGAGGGCCGTCTCGTCGATATTGGCAACGTCGAGGTTCAGGCGGATGGCGGGCTCGTCGACCGTCACCGTCTCTTCCGGTTCGCTGGCCACCCGGGACTGGTGGCCGCCGGCGGTGATGGCCGAGTACGACGTCCGGCGCCAGTGGGGGTCGAGCACGCGGGCGAAGAGGCCGGCCGACAGCGAGGCGTCCGCCGACCGCGGGCCGGACCACAGCGGGCCGCCGCCGGAACCGGCCCGTTCCACCGACACGCAGCCATCCCGGGGACACCCCGAACCCCGGGCCGGCGCCTCGGCCGACAACTGCTCGAACCGGGCCGCCACCACGTTGTCGGACGGCACCTGGTCGCCTTTGGCCAGCACCGTCCCGTCCGGCCGGCGGGAGAACAGCAGGCGGCCCAGCGGCGAGTTGCGGCTGTCGTAGGAGCCGGCCCACCACACCACCGCCTGGTGCTGGGCCCGGGTCAGGGCCACGTAGGCCAGGCGGAGGTCCTCGGCCCGCTGCTCGGCCAGGTACAGGTCGTAGTGGCGACGGTACTCGGGCCCCTCGGGCACCCCGATGTACACGATCCGCTGATCATTACTGGCAGGGTCGTGGTAGATGGGCGGGGCGTCCCGGGGGATCCAGCTCGGGTCCCACAGGTAGGGCAGGTACACCACCGGGAACTCCAACCCCTTCGACCGGTGGATGGTGAGCACCTGCACCGCTTCCGCGTCGGACTCCAACCGCCGGCTGCGTTCCTCGTTGTCGGTGTCGGCCGCCGCCTCCGCCACCCGCTGGCGCAACCAGCTGGTCAGCGCCGTCACGCCCAACTGGTCGGCGGCCGCCTCGGCGTGGAGCAGCTGTCCGATGTGGCGCAGGTCGGTCAGTTGCCGCTCCCCGTCCACCTGGGCCAGCACCCGGGCGGGCAGGCCCTCGGAGATGCTCATCGCCTCCAGCAGCGAGGCCACTCCCCGCCGGCGCAGCACGCCGGCCCAGCGGTGCAGCCGGGCGTGGACGTCCTCCCACTCGTCGTCGCCGGCCGAGGCGACCCGCTCGGCCGTCCAGCCGAGGAACGGGGTCAGTGCCGCCGAGCGGGCCCGGCCCGGCGACGTCGGCCGTTCCAGCGCCTCCAGCAGCCGCAACCACTCCCGGGCCACCGGAGCGCCGAACACGCTGCCCGCCCCGTTGATCACCGCCGGGACGCCCATGGCGTCGAGCGCGTCCCGCACCACGGCCGCGTCGCGGTTCTTCCGCACCAGCACGGCCACATGCGCCGGGCGGATCCTCTCCCGCCCGACGGGCGTCCCGTCCGTCCGCCGCCGGTCGATCTCCGCCCCCGACGACAGCAGGGCGACCACGTCGGCGGCGAGGTCGGCGGCGATCACCTCCCGGGCCGGGGTGGTGGCGGCGTAGCCCTGGGGCGTGAGGCGCACGCGCCC
>CAZCVW010000538.1:0-1612 GCA_964502185.1 uncultured Burkholderiales bacterium | reverse complement strand
CCCGCCAGTTCGGCGCAGCCGCCGGCGGCCCAGACGCCCGCCGCCGAGGTGGCCATGCGGTCGTCGACGACGATGCCGCCCGTCGGCCCGATCTCGATACCGGCGGCCGCCGCCAGGTCGGAGCGGGGGGCCTTCTTGGTGCAGATGACGACCAAATCGGCGGGGAGCTCGACGGGCAGTTCACCCTCGGCCGTGCGCACCGCCCGCACTCGGCCGCTCTCGCCGCCGAGGACCTCCTCCAGGCCGGCGTTGCAGTGCAGCTTGACGCCCATCTCGGCCCACAACTCGTCGAGCGGAGCGGCGATGTCCGGGTCGACGGCCTCGGCCAGAATCCGAGGGCCCGACTCGATGAGATGCGTGTCGATGCCCCGCTCCGCGAGCGCCGTGGCCAACTCGACGCCGAGCGGTGAGCCGCCCACCACGACGGCCACCTTGACCTCGTCGAGGACCCCGTCACCGTCAATGATCTGACCGAGGCTGTGGGCCTGGTGGAGACCGGCGAGCCAACCACCATCTGGCGGGCGAGCCCGTAGTCGAGGTCCGGGCACCGGCGGGTCGGCGAAGTCCGATCCCGTGGCGATCACGAGCCGGTCCCAGCCGATGTCGCCCTGGCCATCCACCGCCACCTGACGGCGGGCCAGATCGATGCCTGTCACCCGGGCGGAGGGCTGGCTGAAGAGCATCACTTCGCCGCTCGGGTCGGCGGCTCGGGACGCGGCCTCAGCGCCGATTCCGCCCGCCCCGCCCCCGATGACGACCGTTCTCGCCGGCACGAAACGCTCCGTTCACGATCGGTGAAGAGGCGTTGACTATACTCACTGCACGGGTCAGGGGACAGCGGCCCGCAGGACAGGGGGGATACGTGTCCGATCCGTTGCCCGTCAGCGAGAGCGATGGCGCCGGTGTGCTGGGCCGCATCGTCAGTTCGATTGGTCCCAAGATCCGTGAGCTCCGCCTCCAACGCGGCTTCTCCCTGCAAGCGCTGGCCGACCGGGCCGACGTCTCCGCCGCCGCCATCCACAAGATCGAGCGGTCGGGCATGGTGCCCACGATCACCACCCTGCTCAAGCTGGCGGCGGCCTTCAACCGCCCGGTGGGCTACTTCATCGACGAGGACGTGGAGGAGTCCGGCCCGGCGGTGTTCATCCCGGCGGCCAGCCGCAGGGTCGTGTTCACGTCCCATCACGGCATCGACCTCGGCGGCATCTCCGGGCCCTACGGCCGCTTCTTCCTGGCCGGCGCCCACGCCACGGTCGAGCCCGGCGCCTCCAGCGGCCTCACCGCCATGGAGCATCCCGGTGAGGAACTCGTCTTCTGCCTCGAAGGCACCCTCGACTTCGAGGTCGACGGCCGGGAGTACCGCCTGACCAAAGGCGACTCCGTCCACTTCCGCACCGATCGCCCCCACCGCTGGAGCAACCCCGGGCGCACCCGGGCCAAAGCCGTCTGGATGGCGCTGCGCCCCATGTAGTTTCCGGCGCCGATCTTCAGCGGACGGCCCGCGGCGAACGTTGCCTGACGCGGCTATGTAGGCTGCTTGGCGGCGCGGGCTCGGGTCGCCGGTCGCCCGGCGGGCTTGATGGCCACCGCCTCCAGCGCCTTGGCCAGGTCC
>CAZCVW010000537.1:0-1617 GCA_964502185.1 uncultured Burkholderiales bacterium | reverse complement strand
CGGGAGGCGCTGGACCGGGCCTGCGAAGCCGGGCTGGAACCGCGCCGGTCGGAGACGGCGGTCGAGTTCGCCGAGCGGGTGCGGACGGTGTACCCGGCGACCGGGCCGGCGGTCGTGCAGCTGGCGGGGCTGGTCACGGACTCGGCCTACGCCCGTGAGCCCCGCCCGGCGGCACCGGAGGAGGCGTGGGCGGCGGCCGCCGGTGTGGCCCGTGGTTTCGAGGCCATGGGTTCGTGGCCGGAGCGGCTCGGGCGGCGGGTCAACTGGCGGTCGTTGGTACGCCGCTAGCGTGCTGGCATGCCGTACTACCGCAGGGTCGGAGAAGTCCCTCCCAAACGCCACACCCAGTTCCGGGGGCCCGATGGCGGGCTGTACACCGAAGAGTTGATGGGGGAGGAAGGCTTCTCGTCGTCCTCGGCCCTCCTCTACCACCGGCATCCGCCGAGCGCGATCGTGGCCGCCGAGACCGTGTCCGGCGGAACTGTGTCCGGCGAACCTGGGGCGCAGGCCCTCGGCCCTAACGAACCCCTCCTGCCCCGGCACCTGCGCACCCACGAGCTGGCCGACGGGGCCGACGCCGTCAGCGGCCGGCACCTGTTGCTGGGCAACGACGACGTGCGCCTGTCCTACGTCGCCACCGTGGGGGCGAGCGAGCTCCACCGCAACGCCGTCGGGGACGAGCTGGTCTACGTCGAGGCGGGCGCCGCCCGGTTGGAGTCGGTCTACGGAGGGCTCGACGTGGGGCCGGGTGATTACGTGGTCATCCCGACCTCGACGACGCACCGGTGGGTGCCGGCCGGGCCGGATCCGGCGCAACAACAGAAACTGCGGGCGCTGGTGATCGAGGCCGGCGGGCACATCCGCCCGCCCGCCCGGTACCTGTCGGCCGAGGGGCAGTTCCTGGAGCACGCCCCCTACTGCGAGCGGGATCTCCGGGCTCCCTCGGAGCCGTTGGTGGTGGACGGCGACGGCGCCACCGTCCTGGTTCGCCACCGGGGCGGGTCGACCCGCTACACGTACGCCCACCATCCCTTCGACGTCGTCGGGTGGGACGGGGCGCTGTACCCGTACGCCTTCAACATCGCCGACTTCGAACCGATCGTCGGCCGGGTGCACCAGCCGCCGCCCGTCCATCAGACCTTCGCCGGGCCGGGCTTCGTGGTCTGCTCGTTCGTGCCCCGTCCTTTCGACTTCCACCCCCAGGCGGTGCCGGTCCCGTATCACCACGCCAACGTCGACTCCGACGAGGTCCTCTTCTACGTGGGCGGTGACTTCATGTCCCGCAAGGGGTCGGGCATCGCCCAGGGCTCGATCTCGTTGCATCCCGCCGGTTTCGTCCACGGCCCGCAGCCGGGCAGCGTGGAAGCGGCGCTGGGCCAGCCCGGGACCGAGGAGGTGGCCGTCATGCTCGACACCTTCCGGCCGCTCCAGCTTGGTCCGGGGGCCCGGGCGGCCGAGGACCCGGAGTACGCCTGGTCCTGGTCCCGGGGCAACTAGTCCGCCAGTTGCTCGGCGAGGCGCCGGAGTTCGGACTGTGCCTCGTCGAGGCGGGCCGCCGTCTCCTCCCGCCACCGGCGCTCGCGGTCGAGGGCCCGCCGGGCGTGGCGCAGCATTTCG
>CAZCVW010000536.1:0-1622 GCA_964502185.1 uncultured Burkholderiales bacterium | reverse complement strand
CGAGGTCTTCCTCACCGACGCCCGGGTGCCCGACAAGTGGATCGTCGGCGGGGTCAACGAGGGCTGGGCCGTCGCCAACACCACGCTCAACAACGAGCGTGCCGGTCTGGGCACCGGCGGCGGAGGCGCTGGCGCCGCCGGAACCACGCCGGGGACCATCGCCAACCAGCTTGGCGAGCGCGTCGGTGACTTCGCCCCGGAGCGGGCCGAGACCCTGTCGAAGCGACCCAGCAACGGGGCGCCGGCCCGGCAGTCGCCCGCGCAGATGCTCATCCGTGTGGCGCAGGGCAACCGCAAGTCTCTGGACCCGATCGTCCGTCAGGGCCTGATGAAGTTGCACACGCTGAGCGAGATCGGCCGGCTCAACTCCGAGCGCCTCAAGGGCGTGCGTGCCCGTGGCGGCGACATTCTCGGCATGGCCAACATCGCCAAGCTCAGCCAGTCCGACGTCGTGCGCACCCAGCGCGATCTCGGCCTCGCCATCGTCGGTGCCTCCGGCATGCTGCACGCCTACAAGGACGAGGACCGTGCTGCTATCGAAGAAGCGACCGGCGACCGGTCTCTCGCCCTGATCACGCAGGCAGCCTTGGCCGCCCAGGGCCCGCCCATCTACGGCGGCACCGACCAGATCCAGCGCAACATCATCGGCGAGCGGGTCCTCGGCCTCCCCAAGGAGCCGGGCCCGGCCAAGGACACCCCCTACTCCGAGCTGCCCAAGAACGGCTGACGCCCTCCGGGTAGCGTCGCTCCGTGACCTCGATCGCGCCGGGCGGCGCCACGGGACAGCCGACGACGGCGTGGGCCACGTCCCTCGGCGAGACCGACCTGCGGGTCTCGCGCCGCGGCCACGGGGCGTTCCTCGACCTCCAGGCCGACGAGGCCTACGGCATCGACATCGCCGTGGCCCTGCTCCCCCCGGGGACGCGGGCCGCGGCCCTGGGGCGCTCCATCCTGACCCCCGGCACCGCCGACTGGAGCGAGGCGGGCATGGGCGCCCCCCACGGCCTCAACGTGCGCATCCCGTCCTGGTGCGCCCAGATCGTCCGGTGGTCGGGCCGCATGGAGCACGAGCCGGAGCCCCACCTCCCCAACGTGTTCGACCTGCCCGTCCTGGTCGACCCCCGAACGGGCAAGGCCACCGACGTGCTCCACGACGTGCTGGTGCAGGAGTGGGCGCCGTGGCGAGAGCTGGGTGTGTCGCTGTGGAAGCGCAACGAAGCCCCCCTGTCCGGAGCCCGGCAGATCGCCGAGGCACCGGGTTTCCTCAAGCGGTTCACCGGCTCGCTGTTCCGGGAGTGGGGCTCGGCCCTCTCCGAGATCCGCCACCTGGGGGACACGGCACCCCAACCGCCCATCAGCACCGGCCCCCGCCCGGACGAGGTGACCCACCCGCCGATCGAGGGCGTGAGCTACCGGGTGTGGGTCACCACCTCGGCCCTGCTGGAACGGGACGAGGTCCACCCCGCCCACCGGGAGGCCTTCACCGCCCACCGGGGCGTGCACCCGGGGCGGTGGGAGGCGGTGGACGCGGCCTGGCGGGCCCGGGCTGCCCAGGATGCGGCGCTGGCCGCCTGGGCCACCTTCGACCGGGAGCGCCTCCTGCCCACCGGGGCCCGGTGGTA
>CAZCVW010000535.1:0-1622 GCA_964502185.1 uncultured Burkholderiales bacterium | reverse complement strand
CATGATCGTGAACATTCACGAGGCCAAGACCCATCTCTCCCGCCTAGTCGAGCGAGCCGCCGCCGGGGAAGAGGTGATCATCGGGAAAGCCGGCCGTCCGATGGCGCGGCTGGTTCCCTACGTCGAGCGGTCCCAACCCCGCAAGCCCGGACGGTGGAAGGGCCGGGTGACGATCGCGGCTGACTTCGACGCCACGCCGGAAGAACTGATGGCGGCCTTCGAGGGACCGTGAGCCTTCTCCTCGACACCCACACGCTCCTCTGGTGGCTGCAGGGGAGCAAGCTCCGGCGCGAGGTTGTCGACCGGATCGCGGATCCCGCAACGCTCGTTGTCGTGAGCGCTGCTTCTATCTGGGAGGCTTCGATCAAGCAGGCGCTCGGGAAGCTCAAGGCCCCCGAGTCGCTGGCCGAGGTGGTGATCGAGGAAGGGTTCAAGCCCCTACCGATCGCCTTCGACCACGCCACCCGGGCCGGACAGCTTCCGCCTCACCATCGCGATCCGTTCGACCGCATGCTGATCGCCCAGGCCGCCCTGGAAGGGCTCACCATCGTCACCCACGATCCGGCTTTCGATCCCTACGAGGTGGATGTCCTGAAGGCATGACGCCTTAGGGACGGGCCTCGGGAACGAACCGGAGGATCAAGGCGTCGAGTTTGGTCTCGACCCGGGCCAGGTCAGCGCCGAGTTTGGTCTCAAGACGGGCCAGGTCAGCGCCGAGTTTGGTCTCAAGTCGGGCGAGGTCAAAGTTCACGTCAGCCCGGTCGGGCTTCTTCGACAAGGCCACCCACATGGCGGTCGACGACCCGAGGATGCTGACGACAATGCCGATGACCGCGATGAGGAGATCGACTCGGTCGATCATGGCGAGAGAACACCTCCGTGTCGCGAGGGTATCAACAGATCCGACTTACAGAGGCCAGACGTAGCCCCGGGAACGCTCGGCACAACCGGTGTCAAGGAGCTCGGCGATGGCCACGGCCAGCTCATCGGGGGGAAGACCGGTGCGAGCCGCGAGGTCGTCGGGATGGGCGGGCTCGCCGGCCAGGGCCCGTTTCACCTGGGCGGCCCCCGAGCTCATGGAGGGCTGGTTCACGGAGGGCTGGGGGCTGGGCTCGGCCCAGGCCCGGCGTGAGCCCGGCGTCATGCCGAGGGCGAGGAGGACGTCGGACGGGTCGAGCAGGGGCTGGGCGCCGTCGGCCAGCAGGGCGTTGCAGCCGGCGGCGGCCGGGTTGCGGCGGGAACCGGGCATGGCCAGCACGAGCCGCCCGTAGTCAAGGGCGCGTTCGGCGGTGATGCGCGACCCACCCTGGAGCGTGGCTTCGACGACCACGACCACGTCGGCCAGGGCGGCGATGATCCGGTTCCGCACCGGGAACCGCCCGGGGGTGGGCTGGGTGCCGGGAGGCTGTTCCGAGACGAGCACCCCGGCACCGCGCACCCGCTCGAACAGAACCCGGTGCCGGCGCGGGTAGACGACGTCGAGGCCGGTGGCCACGACGCCGACCGGGCCGGCCGGCCCGTCGGTCGCTTCGGCGACGTCGAGGGCGCCGAGGTGGGCGGCTCCGTCGATCCCGATGGCCAGGCCCGACACCACGCTCACGCCGCTCCGGGTCAGGTAGGCC
>CAZCVW010000534.1:0-1647 GCA_964502185.1 uncultured Burkholderiales bacterium | reverse complement strand
GGCCGCACCAGCTGGGACCGCCGGTACAAGAAGCGGCCGACGTCGTCGAGGCGGTAGTGCCACAGACAGAAGCGCAGCATCTCGTCGGTCAGCAAGTAGGGGTCGCCCTGATGGTCACCATCGGGGATCACACAATGGCTCTCGATGAACTCGGCCACCTGGAATCCCAAGCTCGGGAACTCACCCGGCGTATCGGGACCACGCCACCCCATCAGCCCGCCCCGGCGTCAGGATCAACAGCCTGGAGCCGTGCCCGTGGTGCCCGGTGATCTCTCGCCTCGGCGACCTCGTCCGGGGCGACCTCCCAGCGGAGCCTCAACATGGCCATGGGGTTGAGGCCGAGGCGGTCCTCGAGCGCCCGGGCCTCGGCCATGACCGACATCGGCGCCCCCGGCGCTTCCGTGGCCACCAGCAGCCGCACGTAGCGGGCCACGGAGTCCGTCCAGCCGAGCCGCTCCCACGCCACCGCCTGCGGAGTCCCCCACGCCCGCCGCCACAAGGTCCGCTCCCGCGACGTCGCCTTCACGTCGAACGGCCAGGCCGGCGGCGCACCCTTCCGGCCACCCGCCGGCAGGCCCGTCATCGCCACCGTCGCGTTACGGCGTCGGCGCTGCCCCGCAGGCTTCGGGAGCGGCGCCATCAGCCCACCCACCTGTCCGGTTCGTCCCACCATGCAGCCCTTATGCAGACGCGGCCCCGATGCGTACAGACAACGAGCCGGTCGGGAGTCGGGTGTCCGTGGGCGAGGAGCCCTGGTCTTTTGACCCCCCGTGCCCCTCTTTGTCCGGTATGTCCGGGGCGGTATGTCCAGTTCGTTCCGGCCGTCGGAGCGGCCGTCGGAGCGGCCGTCGGGTGGGGCCGGCGTGGTGCTGGTGGGGATATGCGTAGGGCTTGCATAGTCATGCGCTCCGTCTCGTCCGGTCGCGGGTGACGTCCTGCCGCTTCCACTTCGCCCGGGCGCAGGCAAGACACGTTCGACACTCAGGGTTACCGGGAGCGACGTACCAAGAGCTTGGCTGGCTGATGTCGTGGAGCCCGTTCTTGCACACCGTTCGGAAGGCATAGCCGTTGGTGCCCCGACGCATGTTCTCGGCCGGGGTGACGGGCTCGAGGTGAGCAGGGTTGACGCAGGCCCGGTTTCGACAGAGGTGGTCTAGGTCCATGCCCTCAGGGATCGGGCCAACGTGCCGCAGGTAGAAGGCACGATGAGCGAGCTTGGTCCTCTGCCCGGCTACCACGAGCGGCCGGCTCAGTTGTCCGTAGCCATTGGCCTGGAACAGGGGGCCGACCCAGATCCAGCAACCGTTGGTTGCGACAGTGAAGCGGGAGAAATTGTCGATGGGCGGGTCGGCCACGGGGTTCCCGAACCGGCGCCAGTGCTCGTAGTGCTTGTGGCACCAGCCTCGGCGGGTGGCCCGCCGGTCGCAATCCTCGACCATGCAGATGATCTGTCGCATCAACGTCTCGCTTCTCGTGCGGCGCGCTTCGCCTCAAGGCCCTCGCGCCTCGTCTTCCGCTCATGGCATGGCTCACCGTGGATGGCGGCCAGGTTGCTGTCGTCGTGGTTGTCGCCACGTTGGACGTGGTCGACCTGGTCGGCGCCGGGCAGTCCGCACACGTAACAGACGCCGTGGTCGCGGCGGAGGA
>CAZCVW010000533.1:0-1650 GCA_964502185.1 uncultured Burkholderiales bacterium | reverse complement strand
GGTCGTCGCCGTGCTCGCCGTCGTCGCGGTCGTCCTCGTGGGGCCGCCGGTCGTGGCCGACGTATTCCGCCGGGTGGTGGCCGTCGCCGGCCCCGAGGCGCCCGGCGACGTCGCCCCCGTCCGGGCGGTGGTCGGGGTGCTGCCCGCCGGGACTCCGGCCCTTCCGTCTTCGGTCAGCGCCTCGCTCACGGCGGCGGCCGACAGCGGCGCGGGGCGGTCTTCGGTGACCGAGTCGGAAACCACCTTCACGGCTTGAATGCCGAGGACCACCACCAGGACGGTCCCGGCCAGCCAGCCGGCGACGATGGCCAGGGCGCGCGGTTGCATACCTACAGGATGCCGGAACCCACCTTGCGTGCGGGTCAAGGCAACACCAAGCCCAGCTGAAGTGATCCAGGTGAAGTGGCCACCGGGTGCCGCCGGTCCGCCTAGCGTTGACGGCGTGCCGTCCATCTTTCTGGTCGAGGACGATCATCGCATCCGCTCGCTGGTCGTAGCCGGGCTGGCCGAGCGCGGGCACGCCGTCCGGTCGGCCGGGACAGCGCTCGAGGCCCTCCGGGACATCGTCGACTGGGGCCCCGACGTGGTCGTGCTCGACCTCGGCCTGCCCGACCTCGAAGGCGCCGAAGCGCTCAAGATGCTCCGGGCCGTGAGCGCCGTCCCCGTCGTCGTGGCCACCGCCCGGGACGACGAGGCCGAGGTGATCCGCCTCCTCAACGCCGGCGCCGACGACTACCTCTTCAAGCCTTACTCCGTCGACCATCTGGAGGCCCGCATCCGGGCGCTGCTGCGCCGGAGTAGCGCCAGCGCTCCCAACCCGATCATCGAGATCGGGGCCTTGAGGATCGACACCGTCTCGCGCCAGGCTGCCCTCGACGGCGAGGTGCTCGACCTGAGCCGCAAGGAGTTCGACCTCCTGGCCTTCCTGGCCCGCCGGAAGGGCGAGGTCATCACCAAGCGGGAACTGCTGGCCGAGGTGTGGCGCCAGCCCTACGGGGGAGGCGACAAGACCGTGGACGTCCACGTGTCCTGGCTGCGCCGGAAGATGGGCGAGTCGGCCGCCGAACCCCGCTACCTGCACACCGTCCGAGGGGTGGGACTCCGGCTGGCCGAACCGGGAACCTGAGGTGCGCTCCCGCCTGATCCTGGTGACGGCGGCGGCCACCACCATGGTGACGCTGGCCTTCGTGGTTCCGCTGGCGCTCCTGGTCCGGTCCGTGGCCCGGGACCGGGCCCTCACCACCGCCGACCGGGACGCCGAGGCCCTCGCTCCGGTCCTGGCCGTGACCGGCGACCCGGCGATCGTGGCCCTCGCCCTGCAGGGCACGACGGCCGGGCAGGACGGCCGCCTCACCGTCTTTTTGGCCGACGGGCAGCGCGTCGGGGCGGCCGCCGACGAGGACGGGAGCCTGGAGCTGGCCCGGCGGGGCAGCGCCTTCTTCGCCGACATCCCCGGCGGGACGGCTTTCTTCCTCCCCGTGGTGAACGACGCCGGCACGAGCGTGGTGCGGGTGGCGGTGCCCGAGCGGCTCCTGACCCGGGGCGTGACACGCTCGTGGACGATTCTCGGCGGCCTCGCCCTCGCCCTCCTCCTCGCCGGCGTGGTGGTGGCCGACCGCCTCGCCGCCTCCGCCGTGCGCCCCGTCACCC
>CAZCVW010000532.1:0-1651 GCA_964502185.1 uncultured Burkholderiales bacterium | reverse complement strand
GGGTGCGGGTCTCGCCCATGGTGGCGGACGGGTCCGCCGAGTAGAGATGACCCGGGTAGAGGACGGACTCGTCGGGCACCCGGGCCAGGCGCTGCGTGAGGCTCTCGTACATCGCCTGCGGATCGCCGCCGGGAAGGTCGGTCCGGCCGCACCCGTCCAAGAACAGCGTGTCGCCGGCCACGAGCCGGCCGTCCACCAGGAAGCACTGGCTGCCCGGGGTGTGCCCTGGGGTATGGATCAGCTCAACCTGGACGTCACCGACCGTGAGCACGTCGCCGCTGTCGTGGGGGACGAGAGAGTCGGTCACGCCCGTCACGTGGGTGACCAGCGGCATCTCGTCGCGATGGACGTGGATCGGCACGTCCTGGAGTTCGAGGAGCTCCCGGATGCCCTTGATCGACAGCCCCATCATGTCGCCCCCCACGTGGTCGGGGTGGTAGTGGGTCCCCAACACGCCGGTGAGGCGCATCCCGTCGGCGGCGAGGATCTCGAGCAGTTCGCCGGGGCCATAGGCCGGGTCGACGGCTAGCGCCTCGCCGGTCCCCCGATCGCCCACCAGGTAGACGAAGTTGAGCATCTGGCGCGCGATCGGATCGTTCCGGGCCAGGTCGCGGCCGGTGAGGAGCTGACGGAAGTACAGCCGGTCGTCCATGAATCCGAAGTGTAAGGCGAGCCCATCCTGGGACCCGCGAGCACGCGGCGGGACCAGCGGTCGCGCATCGTGAGTGAAATCAGGAACTTCCGGAAATAGACGCTAACTTTCGTCCCGGCTACGACACGGCAGAAGGGGACGGAAGTGAGCGTGTTGGCGGCTCGGGGGTTCGTCGCATCGATTGTGGCCGGTTTCGTCGCCTTGGCGGTGGGCGGCTTCGGGACGGCCGCCGGTGCATCGGGCAGCCATCCGGGAGGCGTCCCTGACGCATGTCCGGAGATTCTCCATGGAGAGCCGACCGGTGGGGTGGAGAAGCTGACCAGCCCGCCGGCGGGCACGGTGGTCGCCGCCGGAGACCTCATCGAAGTGACCCTGCGCTGGGAGCCGGCCGACTTCGACGGGGCGCGGCTGCACAAGACCCTGGACTGCGTGACCGTCGACGGCCAACTCGTGGAAACGCTGAGCATCCAGGAGAAGCCCACCCCGAACGACGGCGTGTTCTTCCATGACTACATCGTCCCGCTCGACACCCCGGAGGGTGCCGAGGTCTGCGACCGGGGGTTCGTCTCCGGTACCGGTGCGGGCGGCGGCTTCGATCGCGAGAAGAGCAATGACGTGTGCTTCGAGGTCGGAGGCGGCACCGGGACCCAACCGGGTACGGACCTCCCGGCGGACGGGACGCAGCCCGGCGGGCAAACCGTCCCGCCGCCTGGGCAAACCGTCCCGCCGCCCGGGCAATCTGGCCCGCCGCCCGGCGAGACGCTTCCCTCGGGCTCGACCGTCCTGCCCACCGACGTCCAGCCCGAGCGCTCCGACCTGGCGCTGCCGCCGCCCCTGACGCCGGGGTCGCTCGACACCGGTACTTTCACCCGCACCGACACCGGCACCCACCCCGAGCGGCTCCCGTCCATCCAGGAACTGCCCCGGACGGGGAACGGCACGCGGGCGCCCCTGGTGATGGCCGGCCTCGCCCTCGCCCTCGGCGGCGCGGCCATCGCC
>CAZCVW010000531.1:0-1660 GCA_964502185.1 uncultured Burkholderiales bacterium | reverse complement strand
CTGCCGACCGGATCGCCCGGGCCGCCCGCCGGGCGGTGGACGAGCGAGGGCGCTTCACGCTGGCCGTGAGCGGCGGCAGCACACCGGGCCCCATGTTCTCCTCCCTGGCCCGGGAGTCGCTGCCGTGGGACCGGGTGCACCTCTTCCAGGTCGACGAACGGGTGGCGCCCGACGGCCACCCGGACCGCAACGCCACCCTGCTCGGGGCCAACCTGATCGACCGGGTGTCGATCCCGCCGGAGAACGTCCACCTGATGGACGTCGCCGCCGGGGAACTCGGCGCCGCCGCCGAGACCTATGGCGACGAACTGGATCGGGCGACGGGCGGCGAGGGGTTCGACCTCGTCCACCTCGGGATCGGCGACGACGGTCACACCGCCTCGTGGCCGCCGGGCGATCCGGTCGCCGACCTCAATGGGCCCGACGATCCCGACGTCGTCGTCGTCGGGCCCTTCAACGGCCGCCTGCGCATGACGCTGACACCCCGGGCGGTCAACCGGTCACGGGAGATCCTGTGGCTGGTCGACGGGGTCGGGAAGGCGCCGGTACTGCGCCGGCTGCTCGACGGAGACCCGTCCATTCCCGCCGCCCGGGCCCGCACCGACCGGGCCTCCGTCCTGGCCACGGCGGCGACCGCCTCGCCGCCCGGCTCGTGATCCGCGGCCGGCGTCAGGATTCTGTCAGCGGGGGCCGACTGCGTCGCGTAATCGGCGCGGTTCAATCGCAAGGGCTGCGACCGAGCAACGCCGGTTCGACGAGGGCGCCGGGGGCGGCGGTGTCGAGGCCGTCGACGAACGGCACCAGGCCGAGGACCGGAGCCATCGCCTCCAGGCGCTCGAGGTTGGTGGTCTCGGTGAGGTGCGGCTCCGGCGGCCAGCCGGAGACGATGAGGCCGGCGACGTCGAGGCCCCGGGCGTGGGCAGCCTCCAGGGTGAGTGCAGTATGGTTCAGCGTACCGAGATCGGGGCGCGTCACCACCACCACCCGGGCGCCGAGGCGGCCGGCCAGGTCGGCCATGGTGACGTCGCCGGTCACCGGCACGAGCAGCCCGCCGGCGCCTTCGACGATGAGGACGTCGACGTCGGCCGCCTGAGCCTTGACCATCTTGATCAGCTCATCCACATCGATGTCGACGCCGGCCCGCTCTGCGGCCACGGCGGGCGCCAGCGGGTCGGGGAGGCGGAGGTACTCGCTGACGGGGACGCCGGTGGTGGCGGCGACGAAGTCGGCGTCGCCGGGTTCGCCGGGGGTCAGGCCCGTCTGGATGGGTTTGCAGTAGGCGACCCGGCGGCCGGCCGCCTGCTCGGAGAGGACCAGGGCGGCGGAGGCGACCGTCTTACCGACGCCCGTATCGGTGCCGGTGACGAAGACGATCACTGGCTGAGGATCATTGGCTGGCGATCACTGGCTAATCGGAGAGCACCCGGGCTTCGGCGAAGGCGGCCACCGCCCGGTCGACCTGGGCCTCGGTGTGGGTGGCCATGACCGTGGCCCGTAAGCGCGACGTGCCCGCCGGAACGGTCGGCGGCCGGATGGCGGTCACCAGCACACCCTTGTCCAGCAACGCCTGGGAGAGCCCGACGGAGGCTTCCGCCTCCCCGACGACGACCGGCACGACGGCGGCGTCGGGCGCCGCGACCCGGTAGCCGGCGGCGGCCAG
>CAZCVW010000530.1:0-1660 GCA_964502185.1 uncultured Burkholderiales bacterium | reverse complement strand
GGCCTTGGCCGCCTCCCGGGCGGCCTTGGCGGCCTGCTCGGCCGCCAGTCGCTCAGCGGCGATCCGGTCCGCGCTCTGGCGGATCAGACGTGATTCGAGCGCTGAGTCGGGGAGCTGGAACTCCCGTGTTCCCGTCACTCCGGCCGCGGCGACGGTGGTCGAACCGGCGGGCACGAGCCCGTTGGCGACCCAGATGCTGGCCGGGAACAAGATCCCGCCCAACGCTAAGCCCAGCGGATACTTCCAATACCGGCGTACGTCGGTGCGCATTTTGCGCCTCCTTGAAGTCACGGATCCCCGGAGGGCTTCAGGGGTGGCTTGGAATGCGGGCGACCGTCGGGTCTGCATACAGCTCGCGAAGCGCCTCTGCTTCTGGACTTGGTGTGTCCGTACGAGGTGCTGACGACAGCCCACGGATGTGGGGGGTTGGGCGCCTCCTTCTTGGTGACTCCGGAGGCGGGTCGAGGTAGAGAAGCTCTGCGCTCGTCACGCACCGCCGTTGGCCCGTGAGTCGTCTTCTTGCTTCGCTCCCGATCCGCCCGAATCGAGGTTGCGGCGGCACCCTAGCCACGGAATTCATTGCGGCGCAAAAACGAGTTCACGCAGCGTGGCGGGTGCCGGGTGGTCGGCGGACGCAAAAACCCGCGGGAACTCAGTGGCTCCCGGGGGTCCTGATGAAAATGTGGCAACCGGTCAGGCGACCGAGGAGACCACCTCGACTGCCGGCGCCCCGCCATTCTGGATCTCCCCCATCCGGGGCTTCGCGTTCTCCGCCACCGGAATGTGCAGGGTGAGCACGCCGTGGTCGTAGTGGGCGAAGATCCGGTCGGCGGAATGCGTCCATGGGCATGGACGGCCGCGCTGCTCCCCCCGTGGGTTGCGTACCGGGCTGTTCCTAGACATTCAGATTACTTGATATAATCTAACTCAGGTTTTCTTCGGACAAGGAGTCAGGATATGGCTTTCGACCCGAATCGGTGGACGCTGCGAACGCAGGAAGCAGTCCAGGCCGCCGTCGAGGCGGCGCGGTCGCAGTCGCACCCCGAGGTGACGCCCGACCACCTGCTCGGTGCCCTGCTCGGGCAGTCCGAGGGCGTCGTCCTCCCGGTGCTCCAGAAGGTGGGAGTGGCGCCGCTGGCGGCACGCAACAAGGTGGCCGAGGAGCTGGCCCGCCTGCCCCAGGCCTACGGCGGCCAGGCCCCCCAGATCGGCCGAGCCTTGCGGGAGGTGATGGAGGCGGCCGACGCCGTCCGGGCCGAACTGCGCGACGAATACCTCTCCACCGAGCATCTGCTCCTCGCCCTCGCCGATCGGCTGGGGGTGTCCCGCGAGCAGCTCCTGGCCGCGCTGGCCGAGGTGCGGGGCAGCCACCGGGTCACCAGCCAGAACCCCGAAGACTCCTACCAGGCGCTGGAGAAGTACGGCCGCGATCTCACCGAGGCGGCCCGGGCCGGCAAGCTCGACCCGGTCATCGGCCGGGACGAGGAGATTCGCCGGGTCATACAGGTCCTGTCCCGGCGCACCAAGAACAACCCTGTCCTCATCGGCGAGCCCGGTGTCGGCAAGACGGCCATCGTCGAGGGTCTGGCTCGGCGCATCGTGGAGGGCGACGTTCCGGAGAGCCTGAAGAACAAGCGCCTCGTGGCCCTCGATCTGTCCG
>CAZCVW010000529.1:0-1661 GCA_964502185.1 uncultured Burkholderiales bacterium | reverse complement strand
TGCTCGTCGAGGTGCTCTCGCCGCTGGCCCCGGACCCGCCGTCGTCGCCGGAATCGGAGCAGGCGGAACCGGAAATGGAGACTGGGAGCGCCAGGGCCAGGAACACGCCCAGCCACGCGCCCGGACGACGGACGGGCCGGTCTACGGGCCGCTCTTCAGGCACAGGCACACCTCACCGCTTGACGGTCAGCTAAATACAGAGCTGTAGTTTAGGCGTGCCGGCGGATGGGTCACGACTGGACGGGCAACGGCGGGGTGCCGACCTGGAAGTGGGGATCGAGCGGTTCCTCGCGCTCCATGGCTACGACTGCCGCCGCAACGCCGTCGTGGCGGGGCGCAGCGGCGGCCGTCACGAGGTCGACGTGCTGGGGGAGCGGTCCGACGGGGTGACCACCTACCGCCTGGCCGTCGAGTGCAAGGCCCGGAGCCAGCCGGTCGACAAGGAGGTCGTGGCCAAGCTCTCCTTCGTGGTGCGCGACCTGGGTCTCCACCAGGGCATCGTGGCCAGCTTGAACGGCAGTACCGTCGGGGCGCAGCAGTCGGCCCGGGAACTGGGCATCGAACTCTGGGGCCCGGCGGAGCTCGAGTCCCGGCTCGGCCAGGTGGCCCTGGCGGAACTGGCCGCCGGGCCCGCCGTCCGCCTGGGAGACGCCCTACCGGTGCACTGCCCGGTGGAGCTGGCCGAACGCTGGGTCCGCCAGGAGAAGCGGGGCCGGCTCTCCGGCGGGCGGGAGAGCGTCGAATGGCTGCGCCTCGTCTGGGTGCCGCACGACCTGCTGGTCATCGCCACCACGGAGCATGAAGCGGGCCGGTTCGGGCGCGGCGCCGAGCGGGCCACCTGGCGCTGGAACCTCTACGAGGCCGTCACCGGCACCTTCGCCCTGGGCTTCGCCACCGAACCGGGAATCGTGAAGGCCGACCTGGCCACCGCCCTGCCGCCCGGGATACCCACCGGCCGGATCGCCGCCGAGATCCGGCGGGCCACCGAGCGCCGGAAACAGGTGACGACGGCCTCCGCCCGGCAGCGGCACGTCGCCCACCTGGACGACCTCGGGCTGCCCGGCGAAGCCCTCTCGATCACCGTGGAGGGCAGCCGGCCCCTGTCCTACCCCTTCTACCTCGCCCTCCTGACCCGCGGCCGGAAGGCCCGGGTGGCGGCCATCGACGCCCACCAGAGCACCCGTTCCCCGACGATGAGTCGGGTGCTCACCGGCGCCATCGACCGGGTGCGCCAAGCGCTGGCGTGAGGTGATTCTGGAAATCGCTCCTCTACAGGGACCGGCGCCGGCGGCGCCGGGTGGAGATGATCGCTTCCCCCCGCCGCCAGCGGGTGAAGCCGGCGGCGCCCAGGCCGAACAGCAGGGCGAAGGTCGTCAGGGCCAGGGCGGCCAGGGCCATGGGGCTGGCCCCGGTGGGCCCGCCGAGGGAGTGTTCGCCGAGAGCCAGGCTCTGGCTGTCGCTGCCGTCTGGGCCGCCGTCTGGGCCGCCGCCACGGTTCGACGACTTCGGAGACCACGAGTCGCCGCTGCCGGAGTTCTGGGACGACTTCTTGCCCTTGCCCTTGCCTTTGCCCTTGCCGGCATTGCCCTTGGAGTCCGCCTTCGTCTCGGTGGCCCCAAGGACCGACCCCGAGCTCTCGGTGGAGGACCCGCCCGCAGCCG
>CAZCVW010000528.1:0-1689 GCA_964502185.1 uncultured Burkholderiales bacterium | reverse complement strand
GAAGCCACGCCGGGCCGAAGGGTTCTTTCGACGGGGACGGCGCGCCCCGCCCCCGCGACATCCGGGAGGCGGTCGCCGGCCTCCCCGACGCCAACCTCGCCATCATCTCCGTGCCCGGCGACTACGCCGCCCTCGAGGCCCACAAAGCGCTCTCGGCCGGGCTCAACGTCCTCCTGTTCTCCGACAACGTGCCTCTCGAGCAGGAGGTCGAACTGAAGGAGCGGGCCCGGAGCCTCGGTCGGCTGGTGATGGGGCCGGGGGCGGGCACCGCCGTGCTCGGCGGCTGCGGGCTCGGATTCGCCAATGTGGTGCGACGGGGGCGGGTCGGCGTCGTAGCCGCCGCCGGCACCGGCGCCCAGGAGGTGATGTGCCTGCTCGACCGGTGGGGCGCGGGCGTGTCCGCCGTGATCGGTGTCGGCGGGCGCGACCTCGGCGAGAAGGTCGGCGGGCGCATGGCCCGACTGGCCGTCGAGACCCTGCGCAACGATCCCGGAACCGACGTGATCCTGCTGGTGTCGAAGCCCCCGTCGCCCGACGTGGCCGAAGCGGTGGTGGCCGAGGCGGGCGACAAACCTATCGCCGCCGCCCTCATCGGCCTGGCCGAGGAGTTCCCGCTCCCGTCCACCGTCCGCCTGGCCACGACCCTGGAGGAGGGGGCGCTCCTGGCCCTCGAACTCCTCGGTGAGCCCCGGCCCGATGTGGCCGGCGATCTGCTGGCCAAGGTGACGGCGGCCCTGGCGCAACGGGGAAGAGCGGGCGAGCTCGCCCCCGAACGAACCCTGGTCCGGGGCCTCTTCTCCGGCGGCACGCTCTGCTACGAAGCTCTGGTGCTGCTCTCCGGCGTGCTCGGCCCGGTGTACTCCAACACCCCGTTGCGCCCCGGCTGGGGTCTGCCCGCGCCTGACGACGCCCACACCTGCCTCGACCTCGGCGAGGAGGAGTACACCAAGGGCCGGCCCCACCCCATGATCGACCCGAGCACCCGCATCGATTTCCTCCGCGAGCAGGGGGCGGACCCCCGCGTCGGCGTCATCCTGCTCGACGTCGTCCTCGGCTACGGGTCGAATCCCGACCCCGCCGGCGAGCTCGCCCCGGTGCTCACCGAGCTCCGGGCCGGGGGCGCCGGTCCGCAGATCGTGGCCTACGTGCTCGGCACCGACTCCGACCCCCAGAACATCGCCGGGCAGCGGGCCATCCTGGAGAAGGCGGGCTGCCTCGTCGCCCCCACCGCCGCCCGGGCCGCGCTGGCCGCCGCCGCCATCGTGACCCACCGGCCGGAGATCGCCGTGACGTAACACCCGGCGGTAGATGCGAGACGATGCGGTGTGGCCACTTCCGCCGACCCTTCGCTGTCGCTCCGCCGCCGGACCGGTTCCGTGGCTGGGCTGGCCGCCGCCGCCCTGGCCCTCGGAGTGACCGAGTTCCTGGCCGGAGTTCTGCCCGGAGCCGTTTCCCTCATCGGGGCGGTGGGCGACGCCGCGGTCGACTGGCTGCCCCAGCCCGTGGTGCGCTTCGGCATCGAGGCGTTCGGGACCGACGACAAGACCGTGCTGGTCGGCGTCGTCCTGCTGCTCTGCGGTGTCTTCGGCATCGTGCTCGGCCGGGCCGCCGATCGCCGCCCGCGGGCGCCGGTGGTCGGCTTCGCCGCCTTCGGCGTGCTGGGTGGGCTGGCCGCCCTCCGGGACCCGC
>CAZCVW010000527.1:0-1697 GCA_964502185.1 uncultured Burkholderiales bacterium | reverse complement strand
ACCCCAACCTGCCCGCCGGCCTGCCGCAGCAGCCGAAGCCGGCCACCCCGCTCGGGCCACTGCTCGCCGCCCTGGAGAGCCCGGCTGAAGACGGCCCGCCCACGGGTCCCATCTCGCTCCCGGAGCCGAAGCCCGAACCCGAGCCCGGGGTCTCGCTGCCCCGCCCGCCGCCCCCGGCGCCGCTAGCCCCCGAGCGCAGCGAGGACGAGGAGAACTAAGCGCCCCGCGGCGCGGAGGGCAACCGGCTGGCCAGGCAGAACACCTCGTCGCGCCAGTCGGAGTAGGAGAGGTCGGGCTCCAGGGCGGCGTACGTCGACCAGGCCTCCGGCGAATACGGCCCGGTCAGGGCGGCGATGGCCGCCGGGGCGTGGCGTTCGTCGACGACGGTCGTGCGGACTCCGGACGGGCCGTGGTCCCGCAGGATGGCTTCGGCCAGGAGCGAGATGAGCGTCCGCAGCGCCGCGGCCGGAAGGATGTCGAATCCCTGTGACTGAAGGGCTGAGGCGAGGTCGGGCACCCGTTCGGGCGAGCCCGTGACCATGGCGGTGGGCACGGTAGACACCTCCAGATAACGCGGAGAGGGTTGGAAGACGGCAATCCACAGCCAGCATGGAACCGCAGCGCGGTATCCCTGAGAGGTCGTGCCGGTAACGATGCGCTACCAGGTTGCTGACAACTTGCTTGCGGTGAGATCGCGGCCCGTCCAAGGTGAACATCACCCGTCTGGCCTGAACCCTCCCCATCAGGGACAATTGGGGGAATTTCCCCTCGGGAGGGTCCTTGGCCGTCACCCCGCTGGAATCGGGTCATCGAGCGAGCTTCGAGTCCTTCCACTCGCGCCGGGCGGGCGACGCGCTTCGGTACGCGGCGGCCATCGTCGGCCCCCGCGAGGCGGAAGATGCCTGCCAGGAAGCCTGGCTGCGGATCTGGCGGGCGTGGGGCCAGGCCGACCCGGAACGCCTCGACGCCTGGGCCTTCCGGGTGGTGCGCAACTGCGCCCTCGACCGGGGCCGGCTTCAGGCTCGCACCAGCGAACCGCTCGGCGCGCTCGACCTGCCCGACCGCTACGACGTGGAAGACGTGGTCCTGCCCCGACTGGAGGCGGAAGGGGCACTGCGGATGCTGTCCGTCCTGTCGCGGCCGCTGCGGGAGACGCTGTGGCTGCGGGAGATCGCCGGGCTCAGCTACGCCGAGATCGCCGCCGTGCAGGACGTGAACGCGGGCACCGTCATGTCCCGCCTGCACGCCGCCCGCAAGCGGATGGCCCGCCAGCTGGTCCGGGAGGGTTGGTGAGGGGGCGCCACCCCTCGGCTTTCGAGCTCGCCTCCTTCTTCGACGGGGAGGACGCCCCCGGCGCCTTCCCCCACGTGGCCGCGTGCGGGCGCTGCCGAACGTCGCTGGCCGAGATGCAGCGGGTGCGGGCCGCGCTGCGCGGAGAGGAGATCGCGGTGATCGCCGCCCCCGCCGAGTTGGACCGGCCGCGCCGGTGGCCCGTGGTGCTCGTTCCCGTCGCCGCCGTACTGGCCCTGGTTCTCGGCTCGCTGGCCCTGTACTCACCCAGCCCGTCGGTCACCCGGGTTTCGGGGCGGGGGGACGTCCCGCCGACGCCGTCTCCGTCCGCATCTCTGGCCACCACCGCCGAAGCGGCGGCCGCCACCGAGCCGGAGACGTCGGAGGCGGCCGAGCCGGTGGCCCCG
>CAZCVW010000526.1:0-1703 GCA_964502185.1 uncultured Burkholderiales bacterium | reverse complement strand
CGCTGCAGGGCCGGGGGCGGATGCTGCGGGGCATGAGCGAACCCACTGTTACCCCGTCGTCCGTCGACCGGTTCCTGGCCGCCGTGGCCGGAGGCCGTCGGGTTGAACCCGGGACCTTCGACCCCTCCGCCGTTCTCGACGCCACCGTCCCCAACTGGCGCTTCTCGGTGACCGGCGGCGACGCCGTGGCGGCCACCTTCGCCGGCTGGTACCAGGACCCCGCCACCTTCGAGGAGCTGCGCCGGCTGCCGCTGCCCGGCGGCGAGCTCGTCGAGTTCTCCTTGAGCTGGGAGGAGCGGGGCGTCCCCCACGCCTGCCACCAGGTCCACCTGCTGGAGATCGGCCCCGGCGGTGCCATCACCGCCGACCGCGCCTTCTGCGGCGGGCGGTGGGATGCCGCCCTGCTGGCGGAGATGGGGGCGGTCGCACATGCTGGCTGACGTGAGCGACGCTGCCTTGAGCGACCCCAGGACCGCCCGCATCGAGCTGGTTCCCCGGCCGGTGGCCCGTTCAGTGGACGAGCTGTTGGCCGGCGCCACCGGGCGCCAACCCTTCGTGACCACGGACTCCAAGTCGGGGGCGGCCTTCGAGCGGGTCGTGATCGACGGCCGGCCGCACGTGGTCAAGTACCTCCACGTCGACGACGACTGGATCATGCGGAGCTCCGGCGACCTGCGCTGCCGTCCGCTGCTGGTGTGGAAGTCGGGCCTGCTTGACGCCCTCCCGGCCTGCATCGACCACGCCGTGGTCGGCGCTGCCGAAGGTCTGGGCCGCAACGGTTGGGGCGCCGCCCTGCTCATGCGCGACGTGAGCGACGACCTCGTCTCGCCGGGCGACGATCCCATCCCCCTCGACCAGCACCTTCGCTTTCTCGACCACATGGCGGCTCTCTCGGCCCGATTCTGGGGCTGGGAGGACACCGTCGGCCTCACCCCGTTCACCTCCCGCTGGGCGTGGTTCGGTTTCGGGATGATGGAGGTCGAGCGGGAACGGGGTTGGCCCGACCCGGTGCCCCGGATCGCCGCCCATGGCTGGGAACGTTTCGCCGGCTGCGCCCCCAAGGACCTGGCCAAGGCGGTGAGCGACCTGCGCCACGAGCTGGCCCCTCTGACCGGGGCCATCGCGGCCACGCCGGGCACGCTCCTCCACGGCGACTGGAAGTTCGGCAACGTCGGTTCCACCGCCGACGGCCGCACCGTGCTCCTCGACTGGGCCGGTCCGGGCGCCGGGCCCGCCGCCGCCGACCTCGCCTGGTACCTCGCCCTCAACCCGGCCCGCCTGCCCCAGACGAAGGACGCCTCGATCGACGCCTTCCGGGCCGCCCTCGAGCACCATGGGGTGGCGACGGCCAACTGGTGGGAACGCCAGCTGCCGCTCTGCCTGCTCGGTGCCCTGGTCATCTTCGGCTGGGAGAAGGCGCTCGGTGACGCCGACGAGCTGGGCTGGTGGTGCGACCAGGCCCGCCTGGGGGCGGCCCTCCTGTGACCCTGTCGATCCTGTGACCCAGTCGATCATGCCGCTCGGTCCGGTGGTCGACGCCTACTCGGCCTCCGGCGAGGCGTGGCAGCGCGGCCCGGCCGCCATCTACGACCGGCTGGCCGAGGTGGTGGTGGCCCGCTCCCCCTTACCGCTCAAGGGCTCTCTGGTCCTCGACCTCGGCGCCGGCACGGGCGCCGCCACCCGGGCCCTGGCGGCGGCCGGCG
>CAZCVW010000525.1:0-1723 GCA_964502185.1 uncultured Burkholderiales bacterium | reverse complement strand
CGGTGGCCGGCCCACCGCCTCCGCCCTGTGGCCTGGCGCTCGCCTGTAAACCTCGTCCAGATCCGGCTGCCCCAGGCGGGGTGGGCCCGCTTCCGGCGGTCCCGCTTCCGGCAGTCGCGCCTGGCCGTGCTGGTGGCGGTGTTCCTCGGGCTCGGGGCCTTCGGGTCGGCCACGTGGGCGACCACCCGTTCGGCGCTGCTCGACGTCGACCACATCGAGGTCACCGGGGCGCCGGCCGTCCCGGCCGACGCCGTGGTGGCCGCGGCCGGGATCCAGACGGGCGAACCGATGGTGGGTGTCGACACCGCCGAGGCCGTCGCCCGGCTGGAGGCCATCCCCTGGGTCGACCAGGCCCAGGTCGAGCGCACCTTTCCCAACCGCGTCCGGATCCGGCTCTCGGGGCGAACGGCGGCGGCGATCGTGGCCCGGCCGACGGGGGGCTTCGCCCTGCTCGACGCCTCCGGGCGGATCCTGGCCGACCAGCCCGACCGGCCGCCGAATATCCCGGAGGTCGTGGGCGTCGGCGAGATCCCGGCTCCCGGCCAGTGGCTGGATCCGGCCCGCCCGGTGCTCCAGGCCGTGACGGCGCTTCCCGAAGCGCTCCGCGCCCAGGTGAGCTCGGCGGCCCTGGTCGACGGGGCGGTGTCGCTCCGGGTCGGGGACCGGGACGTGCGCTTCGGACCGCCCGAGAATCTCGAGGCCAAAGCCGCCGCCCTCGAGGCCCTGCTCACGCACCTCGGGACCCGTCCGGTGGCCTTTGTGGACGTGCGCGTGCCGAGCGCTCCCGTCGTCGGCCCGATCCCTTCGGCCGCCCAGGGAGACAAGTCGTCGGCGCCGGCTAAACCGGCCGCGAAGCCGGCCGCTTCCGGCGTGACGCCGCGGGACTGACTGGGCGACTGACTGGGCGACTGACTGGGCGGGTGCCCTGATCTGCGGCTCTTTGCCGCAATTGCGTCCCTAACCGAGCTTCGTTACAGTCTCTACGCCAACCGAAGGTTTCGCTCTATATGAGGCTCAACTAGAGCTTGATAGACCGAAAAAGCCCGGGTGGTGCCCCGAAGGCGGCCGGGGGCTGGGACAGGACCGCGGGTGGGCCGGCGAAAAGCCACGAGCACGAGGGAAGGAAGCGATGGTGGGCGCTCCTCAGAACTATTTGGCCGTGATCAAGGTCGTCGGTGTCGGCGGCGGCGGGTGCAATGCAGTGAACCGGATGGTGGACGCGGGCCTGACGGGCGTGGAGTTCATCGCGATCAACACCGACGCGCAGGCGCTGCTGCAGAGCGACGCCGACGTCAAGCTCGACATCGGCCGGCAGCTGACCCGTGGTCTGGGCGCCGGTTCCGACCCCGAGGTGGGCCGGGCGGCCGCCGAGGAGCACCGCGAGGAGATCGAAGAAGTACTGAAGGGCTCCGACATGGTGTTCATCACCGCCGGCAAGGGCGGTGGCACCGGTACGGGCGGCGCCCCGGTCGTGGCTGAGATCGCCAAGAAACTGGGCGCCCTCACGGTCGGTGTCGTCACCCGCCCCTTCTCCTTCGAGGGCCGGCAGCGGTCCGTGCGGGCCGAGGACGGCATCCGCGTCCTGAAGGAAGCGGTCGACACCCTCATCATCATCCCGAACGACCGGCTGCTCCAGGTCATCGACCAGAAGACGGCGCTGGTGAACGCCTTCAAAGCCGCCGACGAGGTCCTGCTCCAGGGCGTCCAGGGGATCACCGATCTG
>CAZCVW010000524.1:0-1726 GCA_964502185.1 uncultured Burkholderiales bacterium | reverse complement strand
ACGCCGGCGACACCCTGGCCCGTCTGCAGAAGGCCCGAGCCCGGCTGGAGCTCAAGCTCGGCCGTCCGGCGACCCTCTCGGAGTTGGCGGTCGAGGTCGACATGCCGGAGGACAAGGTCACCGAAGCGCTGCGGTTCGCCGCCGAGCCGCTCTCGCTGTCCGAGCCGCTCCGGGAAGACGGCGACGCTGAACTCGGCGACATCGTCGAGGACCGTTCGGCCGAGTCGCCCTTCGAGGTGGCGGCCACGGCGCTGCTGCCGGCCGAGATCGAGAAGCTGCTTGCACCTCTGGACGAGCGGGAGCGTCAGATTCTGGCCCTGCGCTTCGGCCTGGACCGGGGTGAGCCCCGCACCCTCGAGGAAGTGGGCGAGTACTTCAACCTCACCCGGGAGCGGATCCGCCAGATCGAGGCCCGGGCCATGTCGAAACTGCGCCACCCGTCTTCGGACACCGGGGCGCGCGACCTGCTCGCCGTCTGATCCGGCCCACCTTTTTCCGTGCAGTGGCCGCCCTGGTGGCGGCCACTGTCGCGTCCGGAGCCGGCTGCCGCGGCGACGACGACGGCGACGCCCGGCCGAAGGCTTCCGCCTCGAGCACGACCTCGACGGCCCCGCTCGGCGACGAGGCCTTCCCGGGGATCTGGCCGTACACCACGTCGGCCGAGGCCGACGGGTACACCCGCGGCGTCGTCGACGAGACCTACCTGGACCCGGTGCGCACTGCCCGTGAGTTCATGCGCGCCTACGGTGGCATGAAGGCTCCGATGGCCGGTGAGTTCCGGGCCGGCGACCCCCAGAGCGGTGAGGTCGAGGTGCGACCCAAGCCTACGAGCCCGTTCGTGACCACGGTGCTCGTCCAGCGCGTCGCCGGTGGGGACTCACCGTGGGTCGTCGTCGGGGCGGTAGCCAACCGGATCCAGGTCGTGACGCCCGTGGCCCTCGACCAGATCTCCTCCCCGGTGCTCGTCTCCGGACGCAGTAGCGCCTTCGAGGGCAATGTCCTCGTGCAAGTGAAGGAAGACGGGATGGGCCCAGACGATTTCCTCGGCCAGGAGCCGCTCATCGGCGGTTCCGGCGAAGCGCTCGAACCCTTCTCCGGCCGGGTCGCCTACAACGTGCCGAGCCGCCCCGCCGGCGCCGTCGTCGCCTTCACCACCTCGGCCGAAGACGGTTCAGTGGAGCAGCTCTCCGCCATCCGGGTCCGCTTCCAGCGCGCCCAGACCTAAAAGCGCCGCGGCACGGGGAAGGGGCCCCATGCTCGGAGGAGCTGGGGTGCACGGGACCCAGAGGGGGCGGCGGAGCCGCCAGAAGCCAGCGGAGGTGGCAGGAATCGAACCCACCGGACGGGGATCACCCGTCCCACTCGTTTTGAAGACGAGGGGGCCCACCAGGCGCCCGTTCACCTCCACCTGCATTGCTAGCACGGAGAGGCAGGTAGCATGCGGGCTGCGCCCCAGACCCGGCCGGAGGAGGCTGTAGGTGAAGAAGCTCCTGCTCATCGTCATCGTGCTCGCGCTCGGCGGTATCGCGGCTAAGAAGCTGACCGCTTAGGTCTCCGCCCGAGCTCCTGCTGACGGCCCCGGTTCCGCCGGGGCCGTTGCTTTTTCGGTGAGCCAGGGGGACCCTTGCCGCCGCCGCCGGCGTCATGCCCGCGGGAACGCAAGCCGGGGCACGGCCAGCGGGGCGCGGCCCCGCAGCCAGCGCCAACCGACGACGCCGAGCCCCAC
>CAZCVW010000523.1:0-1731 GCA_964502185.1 uncultured Burkholderiales bacterium | reverse complement strand
GACTACGCCGCCGCCCGGGCCGGCCTCACCGCCGACGTGCTCGCCCGCGGAGGCGTCGAGGCCTGGATGGAACCGCACCGGGCCGCCGTCGAGCGCTTCTTCTCGGTTCTGGACGAGATCCGCAGCGGCGGGTTGGCCGATCTGGCCACGCTGTCGGTGGCCATGCGGGAGGTCCGGGCACTGCGGGTCTGACCGACTGGAAGTTACTGATCGACTGGAAGTTACTGGCCGGTCAGCTCATAATGGTTGAAGATCTGTTCACCCGGGGGGACTGAACCATGCGCCGCACCATCCATATCCTCGTCTGCCTCGCCGCCGCCGCCGCCGGCTTCGCTTTCGCCACCACCGCACCGGCCGAGCAGACGCACTCCACCGTCAAGACCCAGTTCACGGTCCACAACCCGGCCGAGCAGGGGGCCGAACGCAGCGTGTTCGGGTTCCGCATGGACCCGCCGTGCAAGGCGTCGACGGTGGTGCTCCTCCAGCACGGCCTCTCGTACCACAAGGAGGCGTGGGACTTCCCCGGCTACTCGGTGATGGAGCGCCTGGCCGCCGCCGGCTACTCGTCAGTCGCCATCGACCGCCTCGGCTACGGCCAGAGCAAGCTGGACGACGGCAACAAGGTCAGCTTCGAGGCCTACGCCGACATGGCCAACCAGATCGTAGGCCAGCTCCGCGAAGAGTTCGCCCACGTCGTCATGGGCGGGCACTCGGCCGGGGCCGGTCTCTCGGAGTACGCCCAGGGGGTGTACGGCTCGGCCGACGCCATCATCGCCCTCGGGTGGCACCACCGCCCGTCGGACGAACTCGGCCAGGAGTTCATCGCCGAGGACACGACCCGGTCCTTCGAGGACGACTACGAGTACTTCCTCGGCACGCCGCAGTACCGGGCGGAGATGTTCTACGAGCCGGACGCGGACCCCGCCGTGGTGAAGGCCGACACCGAGGCGGCCAACCTCACGCCGTCGGGCGAGATCCAGACGATCGGGAAGCAGCCGTCGCGCTACGCCGTCGGCAACGTGAAGGTGCCGGTGTTCATCCAGCTGGCCGAGAAGGACCGGCTCTTCGAGCCGCAGTACGCCGACATGCACGCCTCCGAGTTCCTCTCGGCGCCGTCCGTCACCGTCGACATCGTCCCCGGGGCCGGGCATACCTTCATGCTGGCTCCGGAAGGCCCGGCGGGCACCGATCGCATGGTGAGCTGGCTGAAGTCGCGGCCGGAAGCGCCCGCCTGTGGGTGAAAGCTGACTGGCGCGATTGCGAGCGGGGTATGCCGTCCGCCTACACTGGGGCCGTGGTGACCAACGCCCTCATTCTCGTAGTCCATTAGCGCACCGGGGCGAAAGCCTCGTGTGCGCCTCTGACCCCTCGCCTTCCGCGGGGGGTTTTTCATTACCCCGAAAACGGCCCCGCAGAAATTGGATGGTGACGCCATGAGGATGACCGGCGCCCAGGCGCTCATCAAGAGCCTGGAGATGGAAGGCACCGAGGTGATGTTCGGGTTGCCCGGCGGCGCCATCCTCCCGGTCTACGACCCGCTGCTGGAGTCGACGATCCGGCACATTCTCGTGCGCCACGAGCAGGGCGCCGGCCACATGGCCGAAGGCTACGCCCACGCCACCGGCCGGCCCGGCGTGGCCATGGTGACGAGCGGCCCGGCCGCGACCAACATCGTCACGCCGCTGTGCGACGCCTACATGGACTCGATCCCGCTGGTGGTCGTCACCGGCC
>CAZCVW010000522.1:0-1745 GCA_964502185.1 uncultured Burkholderiales bacterium | reverse complement strand
GGCCCGGGCATGGCCGGCCAGCAGGGCGTCGGGATCCTCCGGCAGGGACAGGGCGGTGAGCACCGAGTCCTTGGCGTTCGCCCACGCCTCACCGTCGAGGAGCGCCGCCCGCGGGTCGCGCCATCGGGTGGAGGCCTCGGCGTAGATATCGCGGCGCTTCAGGTGCCGGTGGAACTGGGTCAGCACGCAGAACACGTACGCGTTCTTATCGACCGTCCCGTCCGGCGGAGAGCCGAACACCAGACGCTTCCACGACCCCGACACCAGGGTCTCGTCGACGTCTTCGACGGTGAGCTTCCGCCGCCCCCGCAGCAGGGCCGCTACCAGCTGCATGGCGGCCAGCACCGGGGCCGCCTCGGCGTTCGCCCCGAACTCGATCGCCTCGGTCAGCGTCTTGAGGAACCCGCTGACCATGACGATCCGCCTCGCCAGCTCCGCCCGCACGCCCCCCTCGTCGTCGGCGTCGAGGGCCGGGACCATGTCGGTGACCAACCACCACGGCGGCGGCCAGCTCGGCCCGGGAGACGACCGCCTCGATCGACTCCCACAGTTCGTCCAGTCGCACCTCCTCACCCCAGCCGGCCGCCTCCAACAGCACGTCCATCCCGGCCGCGAGTTTGGCGGCGGCCCTCGCCAGCGCCGGGTGCTGGCGCACCTTCTCGTCCTTGGCCTCGCGCTCGGCCTTGCCCAGCAGCTCGGTGACCATCAACAGGTCGAACAGCTCCAAGGCGTCGTCGACGGCCTTGCCCTCCAGGTACACCACCGTGGCTAGCTAGCAGCGTCGCCAGCTTGCGTGACGGCGGGTGCCGGCGCAGCTGGGCCGCCGTGGCCGCCATTCCGTACCGGGCCAGGTCGACAAGCCGCCGGTACGGCACGAGCGTCCCCACATCCAGCGTCCCCAACCCCACCGCCCGGATCTCCGAGACACGGACGAGCGCTCGCTCCAGGTTCTTCCCTGACGGCTCGGCCGGCCCCTTCCGCCACCGCTCCAGATCGGAGAAACGAACCCCCTCGCCGACCTCCAGCAGACCTTCGAGGACCAGCCGTTGCGGGCCCGTGAGCAGCTCGTGCAAGGTGTCCCATAACCGCTGCGTCGCCCCGTCCCTGACCCGGGCCACCAGCCGGGCCAGTGTCGTCACCCCGGGCAGCAACACCCCCCGCTCCGACAGCCACCCGACCGCGTCGTTGAAGATCGCCTTCGGGCCGTCACCCGTCGTCCACGCCCGGGCGTCCACCCAACCTTCCAGCTCCCCCTCGACCTCGGCGAAATCGCGCAGCTCGTAGGCGCCCTTGATCTCCTCCGCATGCTCGAACCGGGTAGCTCTCCGCTCCGTGTAACGCTTCACGCACGACGGGTCCGCGATCTCGAGCTGCTCGGCGAGGTACTCCAACACCACACTCGGCACATCGAGCGGATCGGTCAAGAACGTGCCCACGGACCGCACCGTGGTCAGCTGCAAGGCGAACCCGAGCCGGTTGTGAGCCCCACGGCGTTTGGCGATCAACGCCCGGTCGGCGTCATCGAGGAAAAAGGCCCGATACAACTCCGCCTGCGACGGCGCACCGACGAAGCGGCGAAACGCGGCCGCCTCCTCATCGGTCAGGAACTCAACAGGCACAGCCCCACAACGTAGAACCACCCACCCCGACAGACCTCAGGAACAAGCCGCCGGGCCTTAGGATCCCCCGCCTAGAGGGCTTGTGCCGGCGAAGCCGGCTCATTTGAGTCAAGTTTTAGGCTGCGA
>CAZCVW010000521.1:0-1747 GCA_964502185.1 uncultured Burkholderiales bacterium | reverse complement strand
GACGGCGGCGTCCTGGTGCGGCCCGGGCACACCGAGGCGGCCGTCGACCTGGCCGGCCTGGCCGGCCTGGCGCCGTGCGCGGTGATCTGCGAGGTGCTGAACGACGACGGTTCGATCGCCCGGGGCGAGGAACTCGACGCGCTCGCCACCCGCTACGACCTGGTCCGGGTGTCGATCGAGGCGATCGTCGCCTACCGGCGGGCCGACCGCCACGTGGCGGCCGCGGTTCGGTAGCGGCGGCCGAGGGTCCACCGATCGCCCGGGGTGTGACGGTATGGTCGGGCGCGGTGAGGCGCCGCCACTTCCCCCTTTCGCCGCTGCTCGTCGTCGCTCTCCTGGCCTCGGCCGGATGCGGGCGCGACTTCTTCTGGGTGGAGACGGTGAGCCCGCCCACCACGACGACTACCACCACGACGCGGCCTACTACCACCACGACGCGGCCGACGACCACCACGACCCGGCCCGCGACCACGTCGACCACGACCCGGCCGGCGACAACGTCGACCACGGCGACCACCACCAAGCCGGCCGTGCCCGCCCCGGACACCGGCGGCAACGGCGGTAGCAGCCTCGAAGCCGCTCCCCCGGCGCCCGCCCCCGCGCCGGTGCAGAGCGCCGCTCCGCTCACCGGACTGCCCGGCGATCCGAGGTTGACCAACCGGCCCGTTCTCGTGGTCAAGATCGACAACGCTCCGAAGGCGCGCCCCCAGGTCGGCCTGAACCAGGCGGACGTGATCTTCGAAGAGGGGGTGGAGGGCGGCATCACCCGCTTCGCCGCCCTGTTCCACTCCAAGGATTCGCAGCCGGTCGGTCCGGTGCGCTCGGCCCGCTCGACCGACATCAACCTGGTGACGCCCCTCAACCACCCGCTGTTCGCCTACTCGGGCGCCAACGACGTCTTCAAGGAGTACGTGGCCAGGGCGCCCCTGGTCGACGTGGGCGTCGACGCCCACCCGGACCGCTACCACCGCGACGGCGGCCGGCCCTCCCCCAACAACCTGTTCTCGGAGTCACCGAAGCTGTTCGACCTCACGCCGGAGGGCAGCCGTCCGCCACCGCCGCTGTTCTCCTACCGGGCGCCCGGCGAAGCCGCCTCGGGACCGGGATCGAAGCCGGTGGAGCGGGTGTCGGTGTACTGGCGGGGGGCCTCGAAGGAAACCGCCGCCCTGTGGGAGTGGGACGCCACCGGCAAGGGCTGGCGCCGCACGCAGAACGCCGAGGCCCACGTCGACTCGGCCGGCCGGCAGGTGGCACCCCCCAACGTCGTCATCCAGTTCGTCACCTACCGCGACACCGGGTTCGTCGACAGTTCGGGGACGGCCGTGCCCGAGGCCGAGGTCGTCGGCGAAGGCGAGGCGTGGATCCTGACCGGCGGCCTGCTCATCCCGGCCCACTGGTCGAAGCCGTCCGCCGAACAGGTCACCCGCTACACCGACGCCTCCGGCGCCGACGTCCGCCTGACGCCCGGCCCGACGTGGGTCGAGCTGGTCCCGCCCGGCCAGGGCACGGTTCTCTGACGGCAGCCGGCGAGCTGATCCGTTCCGGCGACGCGCTCGACGCCCACGTCGAGTCCTTCGTGTGGACCCGCATCCTCGGCTACGACCTCGCCGCCCGCCACGGCCGCGGCCTGCTCGGCGCCCGTTACTACTCCCAGTTCGACCTCCCCCGCATGACGGAGGCCGGCCTGGCCGGCGCCGTCCTGTCCGTGGCCACCAACCCGGCCCGCCGCGCCGGCCACCGGACGGCC
>CAZCVW010000520.1:0-1753 GCA_964502185.1 uncultured Burkholderiales bacterium | reverse complement strand
AGCGCGACCCCGAACCCGCCCGCCGCCCCCAGCGCCGGCGCCCCCCGCACCGCCAGCGTCGAGATCGCTTCGCACAACTCTGCCACCGTGGCGCACTCCAGAAACCGCAGTCGCCCCGGCAACTCCCGTTGGTCGATCAGCCGCACCCGCCCGTCCACCCACTCGATCGTCGGCGGTATCGGGTCAGCGCTCATGGGCCCGCCATTCTGCTCGTTCAAGAGCAGGCGTCGATGGCGTCGCGGGCGGCGCGGGTGCCGGCTTCGGTGCCGGATTCATGGTCGTAGGCGCCGGAGCCGAGGAGGAGCATGACGTCCGGTCCGGCGGCGGCTACGACCGGGGCAACGGAGCCGGCGTGGACGCCGCCGCCGTTGACGGGGACGGGGACGGCCATGCCGGCGATGTCCCGGCGGCAGGCGGCGAGGTTCCGGGCGACCTCGTCCCAGGTGTCGAAGAGCTTGCCGGCGAAGCCGCCGATCTGGACGAAGTCGGCGCCGGCCAGGCGGGTCAGCTCGCACAGAACGGAGCCGTCGACCCCGACGTCGCGGTTGCGGACGAGGGGCCCGGCCCCGACGCGGTGGGCGAAGACCGGGACGCCGAGGCCGGCGGCGGCCACCGCCCGGACGGCGTCGATACCGGTGGAGAAGGCGTTGACCATGATGGTGGTGGCGCCGGCCTCGACGACGGCCGCGGCCCGGTCCAGGAGCGAGTCGACGGGGCCCGAGATGTTGGCGGCGTACAGGCACGCCCGCCCGACTGCGGCCAGAGCGCCGGCGACGGCCCGGACCCGGTCGAGCAGCGGGCACCACGGCGGGTCGACCATCAACTCGTCGTCCTTGACCAGGTCGCATCCGCCCCGGGCCAACGCCGCCGCGGTGGCCGCCACCTCTGTGGGGGACAGGCCGAGCGACGGCTTCACGATCCCACCCAGCAGCGGCCGCTCCGGCACTCCGAGCGCCGCCCGCACGCCGGGGAGGCCGAAGCGGGGGCCGCCGCCCAGGGCGTCGACCAGCGCCGGGGGCCACTCCAGCGCCACCAGCCGGCAGCGCGTGAACCGGGCCGTCTCCACGCCTTCGCCGACGATGACCGACGCCATGATCTGGGGCAGGTTCGGGCCCCAGTTGGTCCAGGGCCAGGCAATCACCGCCCGCCCGTCGCCCTCGGAGAGCACCCGGCCCCCGACCAGGGCGGCCAGTTCGGGGCCGACCTTCTCCGTCCCGGTGGACTCTTCGACGGCCAGCGCCCGAGCGGAGCCGGACGGTTCCAGCTCGAAGGTGGCGACTAACAAAGTTCTTCCTTGAGCCGGGCGATCGCCTCGATGGGCCCGGGGTCGACTCCGACGTCGGCGGCGAGGTACACGCTCACCCAATCGCCAACGTACATGAGGTCGATCAGCTGCGCGACCCGCCCGGCGCCGGATGCCCGCACCTCTAGAACCGAGGCCACGGTTTCGTCGATGATGGCCCGCGTCGCCTCCACCCGCCGTGCGAGCTGGGGGTGCTCGAAGTCGTGGCGCAGCTCGACCAGGGTGACGACCTGGCGGGTGACGTCGCCGTGCTGGCCGAAGCCGCAGATCTCGTTGTGATCGAGTTCGGGGAACGCGTTCCAGAAGGCGGGCGCCTTGGCGTTCTCGTTGACGTCGGCCTTCCAGCGGTAGGCGGCCACCGCCCCGAGGGCGCCGGTGCCCCACACCAGCGGGAACGTGCGGCCGATGCGCCGGGCGATCTCCCGGGCCGGGTTGGCGGCGCCGGTCACC
>CAZCVW010000519.1:0-1756 GCA_964502185.1 uncultured Burkholderiales bacterium | reverse complement strand
CACCCGCTCCTCACCGGCCTCAACGAGCGTCAGCACCACGCCGTCACGACGCCGGCGGTGCCCCTCGCCATCCTCGCCGGGGCGGGGTCGGGCAAGACCCGCGTCCTGACGCGGCGCATCGCCTGGCAGGCGGCCGACGGGCACCTCGACGCCGACAAGACGCTGGCGGTGACCTTCACCCGCAAGGCGGCCGGGGAGCTGTCCGAGCGACTGGCCGCGCTCGGGGTGCGCCGGGCCGTCACCACCGGCACCTTCCACGCCCTCGCGCTCGGCCAGTTGCGGCGCCGATGGGCAGAGCAGGGCCTGTCCATCCCGACCCTGCTGGAGCGCAAGGTCCGCCTGCTGGCGCCCATGCTCCCGTCCGGGCCGAACGTGGCGGCCGAGGCGGCCGAGGTGGCGGGGGAGATCGAGTGGGCCAAGGCCCGACTCGTCACCGCCGACCGCTACGAGGCGGCGGTCGCCGCCGCCGGACGGGTCCCACCCCGGCCGGCCGGAGAAGTGGCCGGGCTGTACGAACGCTACGAGCGCGACAAGGCCCGCCGGGGTCTCATCGATTTCGACGACCTGCTGTGGCGCCTGGCCGACGCCATAGAGTCGGACGAGACGTTCGGGGCCGCGCTGCGGTGGCGGTTCCGGCACCTCTTCGTCGACGAGTTCCAGGACGTGAACCCGGCCCAGTTCCGGCTCCTGCGGGCCTGGCTGGGCGACCGGCCCGATCTGTGCGTGGTCGGCGACGACGACCAGGCCGTCTACGGCTTCACCGGCGCTGACGCCTCGTTCCTGGTCGGGTTCGGCCGGCACTTCCCCGGCGCCGCCCTGGTGCGCCTCGAGGAGAACTACCGCTCGACGCCCCAGATCCTGGCCGCGGCCGGCGCCGTGCTGCCCGGCGGGGTCCGCACGAAGGGGCACCTGCGGCCGACGGTGCCCGACGGGGCCATGCCTCAGATCGTCTCCTACCGCAGCGACACCGAAGAGGCGCGGGGCGTCGCCCGGGCGCTCCTCGACGGCCGGGTCCCGGAGGGCTCCTGGTCACGCTTCGCCGTCCTTTACCGCACCAACGCCCAGTCGGTGCCCTTCGAGGCGGCCCTGGCCGCCGCCGGTATCCCCTTCCGGGTGCGGGGCGCAGCCCGTTTCCTCGACCGGCCCGACGTCGCCGCCGCCCTCGAGGAGCTGCGGCGGGCGGGTCGCGCCGCCCCGGGCCTCCCGTTGGCCGCCCACCTGAGCGGCCTCCCGGGGTGGGCCGAGGAAGGTTCGGAGGAGCGCCGGAGTCACACCGCCGCCGTCGTGCGGCTCGGCCACGAATACCTGGCCCAATTGGACATCACCCCACATTCCAGAGTGCCTGCCAGCACCGGCTCCATCGACGGTTTCCTGGCCCACCTGGCCGCCACGCTGGCCGACGACGACCCCGCCGCCGGCGACGACGCCGTCGAGTTGCTCACCTTCCACAAGGCCAAGGGGCTGGAGTGGCCGTGCGTGTTCGTCACCGGACTGGAGCGCGGCTTCGTCCCGATCGCCTACGCCGAGACGCCCGCCGCCCTGGCCGAGGAACGGCGGCTGCTCTACGTGGCCATCACCCGGGCGGAGCGCCAGCTCACCCTCAGCTGGGCGGAGCGCCGCACGCTCGGAAACCGCACCATGTCCCGGCAGGCGAGCCCTTACCTGACCGCGGTCCAGGCCGCCCTGGTGGCGGTGGCGCCCGGAGGCACCGGCGACTGGCGGGCGGCCGTGACCGCCGAGCGCGCCCGGCTGGCCG
>CAZCVW010000518.1:0-1791 GCA_964502185.1 uncultured Burkholderiales bacterium | reverse complement strand
CCACCGGCCATCTGCGGGCCGCAGGGTACGCGGCGCGGCCGGGTGGCGGCGGTGGTGTCGAGGTGGCGGTGCCCGACGGGGAGGCGGCCGTGGCCGGCATCGTGGCCGGCGCCGGCGTGGCGGTGCACCGCGTCAGCCTGCGCCGCCCCACCCTTGAGGACGTCTTCTTCCACTTCACCGGGCGCCAGATCCGAGCCGAGGCGGCCGACGGCAACGCGGGCGTCCGCCGCTTCATGAAAGCGCGCCGCCGATGACCATACAGCCGGTGACACCGATGACCGACGCCACCAGCCTGCACCCAACGGCGGCCCGCACGAGGCCCGTCCGCGTCCGGGTCGCCCTCGACCGCCCCGGCTGGAAAGGGAACCTCCGGACCGCCGGCATGATCTGGCAACGGGAGATCCTCCGATTCGTACGGGCCCGGATCCGTATCGCCACCGGACTCGCCCAGCCGGTGCTGTTCCTCCTCGTGCTCGGCGCCGGCCTCGGCCCGCTGGTGGGGGAGAGCGGCGGGATCGACTTCAAGCAGTTCGTGTTCCCCGGCGTGGTGGCCATGGGGATCGTCACCACCGCCATGTTCAGCGCCGTGTCGATCGTGTGGGACCGGGAGTTCGGCTTCCTGCGGGAGATGCTGGTGGCGCCGGTCAGCCGGGCCGCCCTGGTGCTGGGCAAGGCCGCCGGCGGCGCGACGGTGGCCACCGCCCAGGGCGGCGTCATGCTGATCCTGGCCCCTGTGGTCGGCATCGATCTCACGCCGACCCTGGTGGCCGGCGTGCTCGGAGCGGGCCTGCTGATGGCCTTCGCCATGACCGCCTTCGGGGTCTACGTGGCCACCCGCATCAAGAAGATGGAGAGCTTCCAGGTGGTCATGCAGTTCCTGATGCTCCCCATGCTGTTCCTGTCCGGGGCCCTGTTCCCGCTGGGCGACCTGCCGTCCTGGCTGACCGCCCTCACCCGCCTGAACCCGCTCACCTACGCCGTCGACCCGCTGCGCCGGGCGGCCTTCTCCGGCCAGGACCTGCCCGCGGCCGCCCTGGAGCGGTTCCCGACCGGCGTCGAGGTCTTCGGCCGGACCCTGCCGCTCTTCGCGGATCTCGCCGTGGTGGTCGCCTTCGCCGCGGTGTTCTTCGCCCTGGCCGCCCGCACCTTCGGCCGCCCGGACTGACCCGAGCGGTCAGCCGGCCTCTGCTCGCTGGGCCGGAGGCGCCAGCGGTGCGAACACGGTGCGGACCCCGTGCTCGAACGACACGAGCCAGGACGCGCCCGGCTTTGTGGCTCTGAGGGTGGCGGTCAATCTTCGGCCCTGACCTGGTGCGGTTCCCTGCTGGCCAGGCAGATGGGGCGCGACGCGCATCCGAGGCAGGTGCACCGGGTCGACCCGGTGCACCCATCCGAGTTCGAGGTGCCAGCAGCATCCGCAGGTCAGGCACAGGAAGTTGGTCAGCTCCCCGTCGCTGACGCACTGGAAATCTCGGCCGCCGCATTGCGGGCATCGTGTCAGCGTACCGTCGGGGCCGATCTCGGCCCGGCCGGCGGGGGCGGATTTCTGGTTCTTCACGTCGTCCTCCCGGATTCGAGCAGGATGGGTCCCTGCCCGTTCGCACGTTGGGCGAGGACCGCCCGGTACAACGCAAAGGTATTCCTGCGCCATGCGCTGGATGGAGAAGTAGCCCTCCACCGCGGCCCGGCAGTCGGCCCGGCCGAGGGCGGGGGCCACCCGCCCCATCGGCTGCTGGCCTTGCCGCTGCTCTCTTCAGGAATTACGTTGCCGGGCGCCACTTCCCCCAGGGC
>CAZCVW010000517.1:0-1798 GCA_964502185.1 uncultured Burkholderiales bacterium | reverse complement strand
GGCCCGGCCGGCCGCAACCCCAGCGGCCCCCGTCGCGGCGGCGATCTCGAGGCGCAGGTCCACCTTTCCTTCGACGACGCCGTGGAGGGCGCCACCATCGGCGTCCAGCTGACCGGAGCGGCGCCCTGCTCGCAGTGCGGCGGCACCGGGGCCGCTCCCGGCACGTTCCCGCACACCTGCCCGCAGTGCCACGGGACGGGCAGCCAGGCCGTCGACCAGGGCCCGTTCTCGTTCTCCCAGGTCTGCCCCCGCTGCGGCGGCTCCGGCCAGATCGTCGACTCCCCTTGCTCCCGCTGCGGCGGGGGCGGGGCCGAGACCCGGTCCCGGGAACAGAAGGTCCGGATCCCGGTCGGCGTGGCCGACGGCCACCGGCTCCGGGTGAAGGGCAAGGGCACACCGGGTCGCAACGGCGGCCCGCCCGGCGACCTGTTCGTGATCGTCCACGTCGCCCCCCACCCCCTGTTCGGGCGCCGGGGCGACGACCTCACCCTCCGGGTCCCCGTCACCATGGCCGAGGCCGCCCTCGGCGCCGAGGTCCGGGTCCCCACCCTCGACGCCCCGGTCACCGTCCGCATCCCACCGGGTACGGCCTCCGGCAAGGTGCTGCGGGTCCGCAACCGCGGCATGCGCAAGCCCGGCGGCGGCGCCGGTGACCTGCTCGTCACCGTCGACGTCGTCGTGCCCACCGAGCTCTCCGACGATCAGCGCCAAGCCCTCGAGGCGCTGGCCGCCGCCACCACCGACAACCCGCGCGCCCACTTGGGGGTTTAGGTCATGGCCAACGAAGATCGGGCCCTCTACGTCATCTCGGTCGCCGCCGAGCTGGCCGGCGTCCACCCCCAGACCCTCCGTATCTATGAGCGCAAGGGGCTCGTCGAGCCCGCCCGGACCGTCGGCCGCAGCCGCCGCTACTCCGACCGCGACATCCGCCGCCTCCAGCGCATCGGCCAGCTCACCGAAGAAGGCGTGAGCCTGGCCGGCGTGAAGCGCATCATCGCCCTGGAAGAAGAGCTGGAGCGGGCCTACAACGACATCAGCCGGTTGAAGTCCGAGTGCGAGGCCCAGCGCCAGGAAACCAAGGAGGCGGTGGCCGACGTGCACCGCCAGTACCGGCGCGACCTCGTCCCCGTCTCCAAGGCCGTCATCCGATTCGGCGGCGGCGGCAGCAGCGGCGGAAGCGGCCGGTAGGCTGGTGCGAGCAATGGCCATCCCCGAGAGCACGGCGCTCGAATACCCGCTCGTTCTCCCCATGACCTGGGAGCAGTACGAGGCGCTCGAACCGGACATCCGCCACGAGTACATCGGGGGGGCTCTCGTCGTGAACCCCAGCCCAAGCCGAACCCATCAAGTCGCTGTGCGGCGCTTGGCCAATCTGCTGGAGATGGCCGCGGCTCCCGGTTTCCTGGTCGTCACCGACTGGTCGTGGAAGCTGGCCGAGGATGAGTTCGTCCCTGACGTGATCGTCACGCCCGCCACCGACGAGGACGTCCGCTTCACCGGGATGCCCGAGCTGGCCGTCGAGGTGCTGTCCACCAACCGGGCCCACGACCTGGTCCGCAAGCTGTTCAAGTACGCCGCTCTCGGGCTGCCCCGCTACTGGATCGCCGACCCCGCCGAGCCGAGCGTGTCCGCCTACGAGCTGAGCGAGGGTGTCTACGAACAGGTCGGGCTCGCCGTCGGCGCCCAGGCGGCCACCTTGGATTTCGGTGCCGGCACCGTCACGGTGCGGCCCGCGGACCTGCTCACCTGACGGCGGAATCGGGGCCGAGGTACGCGGCCACGACGGCCGGGTCCCGGC
>CAZCVW010000516.1:0-1799 GCA_964502185.1 uncultured Burkholderiales bacterium | reverse complement strand
GGCCGCGGCCGGCCCCGAGGCCCCCGGCCGGGACGCCCCGGAGACCCTCGCCACCGAGATGCGGGTGGAACCCCTCGAGCTCGAAGTCGGTTACGGCCTCATGGACCTCGTCGACCCCAACCGGGGCGGCGACCTCCTCGACCGGGTCCGGGCCCTGCGCCGCAAGGTGGCCATGGAGCTCGGGATCGTCATCCCCCCGGTCCGCACCCGGGACAACGTCGACCTGCCCCCCCCCGGTTACGCCATCCGGGTCCACGGGGTCACCGTGGCCCGGGGCGAGGCGCCCCCCGGTTGCGTGTTGGTGCTGGGGGAGCGCCAGAACGGGATCCCGGGCACTCCCACCCACGACCCGGTCTTCGGGCTCGCCGCCACCTGGGTGCCAGCCGAGTTCTCGGCCCAGGCCGAACTGGCGGGCGCGACGGTGGTCGACCGCGGCTCGGTTGTCACCGCCCACCTCGCCGAAGTCGTGAAGACGCACGCCGACCGGCTCCTGTCCCGCCAGGACCTGAAGCTGCTGGTCGACGCCGTCCGGGCGACCGACCCGGTCGTGGCCGAGGAGCTGTCGGCCGCCGGCCTCACCCTGGCCGAAGTCCAGCGCGTGCTCCAGTCACTGCTGGAAGAGGGCGTCGCCATCCGCGACCTCGTCCGCATCCTCGAGGTGCTGTCCGAACGGGCCCGCACCACCAAGGACCCGGAGGCTCTGACCGAGGCGGTCCGGGCCGCGCTCGGGCCGGCCATCTCCGCCGCCCACGCCCCCGACGGCAAGCTTCCCGTCCTCACCTTCGAGCCGTTCCTGGAGCACTCCATGCTCGAGGCTCTGCGGACGGGGGACAGCGGCAGCTTCCTCGCCCTCGACCCCGAACTGGCCGAGCGCCTCCTCATGGAGGTGGCGGCCACGGTCACCGCCGCCGAAGGAACCGGCCGCCAGCCGGTGCTGGTCTGCGCCCAACCTCTGCGTCCGGCCGTCCGCCGGTTCGTCCGCAACGTCAGCCCAGGGCTGCCCGTCCTGTCCTACAGCGAGATCGGCGGGCAGCTCACCTTGGAGAGCATCGGAGTCGTGAATGTCGCAGCAACGGTTTGAGGGTCCCAGCCTCGAGACGATTCTGGCCGACGTGGCCGACCGCCTGGGCCCTGACGCCACCATCGTGGAGGCCAACAAGCTCCGCCGCGGCGGGCTGGCCGGGTTCTTCGCCAAGGAGCGCTACGAGGTGCTCGTCGACGCCGCCGATGCGGTCGACGCCGGCGACGACTGGTCGATCGGGCCGGCCGGAGGCCTGGAGCCGCCCGTCTCCACCGAGACACAAGGGTTCGCCGACGTGCTCGACCGTCTGATCGCCCAAGCCGGCGCCGAAGACAGCTCAGAGATCTCTGCGTCGTCTGCGGCTCCGCCGCCCCGATGGCTGGCCGCGCCTCCGGTGGTTGCGCCTCCGGTGGTGGGGCCGCCGTCTGCGAACCACGACCTCGTCCGCCTCGGCCTTCCCGAAGAGCTCGTCACCGGCCCGGACCGCGAACTCGACCCCGCCCGCTGGATCGCCGGACTGATGGAGCTCGCTCCCCGGCCCGCCCGCCTGCCCCGCGGCAAGGGCACCGTGGTGGCCTCGGTGGGCGCCCGCCACTCCGCCCTCGCCCTCGCCCGCCACCTCGCCGCCGAGATTGGCATCGACCCGGACGATGTGGTTCTCGCCTCCCCGGGTTACCGGGGCCGGGCGGTGGCCGCCCACCGGCGGCTCTCCAACATCGAGACGGCGGGGGAGAACCGCCGCAGCTGGCGCCGCCGGCCGCAGCCGACGGTCGTGGCC
>CAZCVW010000515.1:0-1800 GCA_964502185.1 uncultured Burkholderiales bacterium | reverse complement strand
CCCGCACCGGAGCCGTGCTGCTGGTGGCGCTCCTCGGCGCCGCCTGCGCCGGCACTCAACCGAAGGACATCGAGGTGGGAGCGGGCGGCAGCGCCGCCGCCCTGCCCCAGAACGGGCTCCCCGTGCCGTCGTTCCCCACCGGCGGCGGAAACACATCCACCGGGGCGCTGCCCTCGACCGGCGGCGGGACCGTGGCCTCCACCAACCGCAACCCCGCCCGCGGCGCCACTCCCACCACCCGCGCCGGCGGGCAGAGCACGGTCACCACCCGGCCGATCACCTCGACGCCCGGTGGTCCGACGACCCCGACGGTTCCCGGCGGGGGCTCGGCCGCGCCGGCTCCGGCCGAGGGCAACGGCGGCGCCACCGATGTCGGGGTCACGGCCGACACGATCAAGCTCGGCGGCTTCTTCATCGAAAGCGGTCCGCTCGGCTCGCTCGGCATCACCCTGCTCAAGGCGGCCAAGGCCGTCTACAACGAGGTCAACGACCAGGGCGGGATCTACGGGCGCAAGATCCAGGTCGTCGACTGCGACACCAGCTTCACCTCCGGCGACAAGCCCCGGACCTGCTTCTCGAAGCTGACCCAGCAGGACAAGATCTTCGCCTTCGGCTCGGCGGGCGACGGGCCCGCCATGGTCACCGCCAGCCCCCTGATCTGCAAGGCCCAGATCCCCGCCATCTGGATGGACGGACTCGCCTCCGACGAGTTCAGGTGCCCGTACATCTACCCGACGGGCCCGCCCGGGCGCAGCCAGTCCCACGTGCTGGCCGACTACTACCTCCGGACCCACAAACCGAAATCGGTCGGGTTCCTCGTCCAGAACGACGATATCGGCAACGAGTGGCGGGACGGGGCCAAGGAGGTCTTCGAAAAGGCGGGCGTCAGGATCGCGACCGAGCAGCGCTACAACCTCGGAGACACGAACCTCAACGCCCAGGTCATCAACATGCAGGCGGCCAATCCCGACTTCGTGTTCTTCGCCGACGAACCGCTGGGCGGGATCCTGTTCCAGTTGCAGGCGAAGACCCTCGGCTACAAGCCGCCGAAACCGTCGGCCGGGGTGACCTGCAACATCGAGGTCTGGCCCCGGGAGGTGGGCGACTACAGCAAGGGGATGATCTGCCAGCACCCCTGGCAGCTGCCCCAGGCCGGCTTGGCGGAGCACGCCGCCTACGAGAAGACGTACAAGAAGTACTGGAACGACTGGGACCAGCGGAACTACTACACCGAGATCCACTGGGTGGCGGCCAAGGCGGTCGTTGAGACGCTGAAGAAGGTGGGGCCGAACCTGACGCGGGCCCGCCTGCTGGAAACGCTGAACAGCGGGGCGATGAACGGCTTCGACACCGGGTTCGGCGTCAAGTTCAAGCAGCAGGCGTCGGAGTCGGGGGGGAACATCTTCGACACCGAGGTGGCCGTGATCGAGATCACCGAGCCCTCGGGCAAGCCCTACTACTACGAGATGCGCCAAGGCCCGATCCCTGACCCGTTGTTCACGGTCAAGTAAGGGGCAGCCGGCCGGGGATACGTCCTGCAGCGCGGTCGCCTTGCCCTGGCCGGAAGTTCCGCGAAACTGGGGCAGGCCGGAGTAGTGGAAGCGTCGTACCTTGGAGAAGGACAAACAGGCGCGGAATTCGCGCATGGGAGACACCGATGAAGGCGACCGACACAAGACGCCGCAGCATTGCCACCCGCCGCCTTGCCATCCGGGCCGTGTTGGGCTCGTTGGCCCTCGGCCTCGGGCTGGTTGGCGCGCCGCCCGCGCCCGTGATGGCCGCCGGCGCGCCGGGAACGCC
>CAZCVW010000514.1:0-1810 GCA_964502185.1 uncultured Burkholderiales bacterium | reverse complement strand
GGTCGGCGACGGCCTGGCGCGTGGCGGCCAAGAGCACCGGTGGGCGGTCGGGGGCCCGCCGGCCGGCGGTGCGGTAGGGGTAGTCGAAGCGCAGCGACGGCACGCCGCCGGCCGCCAGGCGGTCGGCCACGGTCACAAGCGCCGAGCTCGTCCGGTCGGAGCCGGCGCCGTGGGCCAGCAGGACGGCGCGGCCCACAGGATCGCGGACAGTCAACCCCTGAGCACCCAGCGGGTGAGGAACTTCTCGGCCCGCTCCAGTTCGTCCATCACGGTGTCGGGTCGGGACCAGCCGTGCCCTTCGCCTTCGTAGACGTGGTACTCGACCGGGGAACCGTTGCGCCGGAGGGCCTCGACGAGGGCGTCGGCCTGGGCAACGGGGACGGTGTCGTCCTTGTCGCCCTGGAGGACCAGCAGCGGCGTGGAGACCCTCGCGGCGTGGGTGACGGGCGAGCGTTCGCGGTATCGGGTGGCCGCCTCCGGCAGCGGACCCACGATCTGGTCGAGGTAGCGGGACTCGTAGCGGTGGGTCGTCTCGGCCAGATCGAACAGGTCGGCGACGCCGTACCGGTCCACGGCGGCCTTGACCAGCCCGGGGTAGTGGGCGCACAGCAGGAGCAGGGTGAACCCGCCGGCGCTCCCCCCGTCGACGGCCACCCTCCCCGGGTCGGCCCACCCCATGTCCCCTGCGTGACGGATCCCGGCGGCCACGTCGGCCACGTCGTGGACGCCCCAGTGACCCGTCAACGCCTGGGTGTAGGCCCGGCCGTAGCCGGTGGAGCCGCGGTAGTTGGGGGCGAGGACGGCCCATCCCCGGGAAACCCAGAACTGGTGCCGGGGCACCCAGCCCACGACCGAACTGCCGGTCGGGCCGCCATGGACATAGACGAACAGCGGGGGAAGAGCGCCGTCCACAGTGTCACCGACGGGCGGTGGCGGCCGGTACAGGAGCCCGTGGACGTCGGTGCCGTCGTCGCTCTTCCAGGAGACGGCCTCCGGCTCGACCGGTCCGGCTGCTTCCAGGGCTCCGGCCGCGCCCTGGGCGAGGACCCGGCGGGCGGTTGTGCCGGTTCCCAGAGGAGGCGAGGCCGGGTACTGCAGGACGGTGACCCGCGGCGGCGTCCGGGCCCCGGAGCGGACGCAGGCGATCCCCCCGGCCCCCCAGTCGATCCCGTGGTGCCAGCCCCGGGACAGCTCTTCGGTCGGTTCGGCGGCATCGGCGGGGACCAGGATCAGGCGGCCGAAGCCGGCTTCGTTGCGGTTGACGGCCAGCCTGCGCCCGTCGGGCGCCCAGGCGAAGGAGCGCTGGCCCGGACCCCACGTCGGCTCGGCGTGCTCGAAGGGCTCTTCCAGCACCGGCAGGGCGTTCTTGCCGTCGGCCCGGGCCACCCACAGGTTCATGAAGCCGGTGCGGTCGCTCACGAAGGCCAGGGCGGAACCGTCCGGGGAAAAGCGGGGTTGGCCGACCGCCACTGCATCCCCGGTTGACACAGCACCCACCACCACCGGCGGGCCCGCCGGGCTGCACCCGTCGACCGGACGGAGGACGATCCGCGACGAGTCCCACGGCATGTACGGGAAATCCCACTCGTGCCAGACCAGGCTCCGGCCGTCGACCGACCAGGCGGGATCGACGGCCCAGTCGGCGCCGGTCGAGACCCGCACGGGCCAGGCCGACCCGTCGATGGGCACCGCCGCGATCTCGCAGCCGTCCTCCCGCTCCAGCAGGAAGGCCACGCGGGTGCCGTCGGCCGACACCGCCGGCGCCGAGGCCCGCCCGTCCCGGGACAGTGCCCGCACCGGGCCGCCGGCC
>CAZCVW010000513.1:0-1828 GCA_964502185.1 uncultured Burkholderiales bacterium | reverse complement strand
CTGCTCCTCGATCCCCTGGCGCAGCTTCCGGAGCATGCTCAACGATACCGGCGGCGGCCCTCCGCTCCTAAAGCGCGAAACTTCGCGGTTACGTCTTTCCTAATCTCCCGGGCGTGGAGGGGCCGGGGAGGGACGGAGGACGAGGCCAGCCGGGGGTCTGGAGATCCGCCAGGGGATAGACAAGGTGGACCGCGCCGAGCTGCTTGAGCAAGTTCGCCTTCCCGCCGAACTGGGCGGCGAGGGCCTCCGCTGGCGGCACAGGAGTTCACGCGGTCGCCGGGGCCGGGACACCCGGATCCCAACGTTGACCGCCCAATGTGGGGGTCCGCGGGCAGGCCGAACCGAGGAGGCGTAGCATCCCCGACAACAGGGAGAGGGGGCTGCGATGCGCACTGCGGTCGCCCGGCTGGAGAAGGGCCCGGTGAGCGGGGGTTTCGTGGCCGGCCTGGTGACGGCCGTCTGCTGCGGCGGCCTGCCCCTGTTCGCCTCGATCGGGCTCGGCGCCGCCTTCGCCGGCCTGCGGCTCTGGCGCTTCGTCCCCGTCTTCGTGGTTCTCGGTACCGCCGCCATCGTGGCCGTCAACTGGCTCTACTACCGACGCGAGGTCTCCGGGGGTCACGGCTCGGATGCTCAGCTTCGCCGCGCCATGTTCGTGAGCGCCGGACTCGGCCTGGCCTTCATGGTGGGGGCGATCTTCTTCTTCGACTGGCTCGAGCAGGTGCGCCACCAGGCGGTCGAGCGTTTCGTCGAAGGCGCCAACGAGGAATCCCCGGGGGCGATCCGCCGCGGCCTCATCTTCGCCCTGGCGAGCTTCCCGGTCGGGCTCGTCGTGCTGGGCGCCCTGCCGTTCCCGCACGGGGCGGGGCTGAGTGGTCAGGGACGACAACGAGTGAGGAAGGGGTTGGAGCTCATGGACGTCGCGAGCATCAAACAAGAGGTGAAGCGCCGCTACGGGGCCTTCGCCGAGGGGGGCGGGCACCGGGAGTCGTGCTGTGCGAGCCAGCCGGAACCCCAAGATGAGCCCGCCTCGGCACCCGGCTTTGCCATGGACCAGGGCCTCTACAGCGAGGACGAGCTGTCCCTCGTCCCCGACGTCGCCCTGGACCTGTCCCGGGGCTGCGGCAACCCCACCAGCTTCGCCGACCTGGCCCCCGGTGAGGTCGTGGTGGACTTCGGTTGCGGCGGGGGCATCGACGTCATCCTGGCTGCCCACAAGGTCGGACCCGAGGGCCGGGTGGTGGGCAGGGACCTCACCCCCCCGATGATCGAGCGGGCCCGGCAGGCTGTGGCCAAGGCCGGCCTCGAGGAGACGGTCGACCTCGAGGTGGCGGACATGACCGACACCGGCCTCCCGGATGCCTCGGCCGACGTGGTCATCTCCAACTGCGTCATCAATCTGGTGCCCGACAAGGACGCCGTCTACCGGGAAGCCGCCCGGATCCTGCGCCCCGGCGGACGCCTCGCCATCTCGGACATCGTCTTGAGCGAGCCCATCGCCCCCGACCTGGCGGATCGCTTCCAGGCAGAGTGGACCGGCTGCATGGGTGGGGCGCTGCCCGAGGCCGACTACCTGGAGCTCGTGCGCCAAGCCGGCTTCGCCGACCCGGAGATCGTCTCCCGTCACGTCCTCTCCCCCGAAGAGCTCGAGGCCATGGCCCGCTGCCCGGGCGAAGCCTTCACCACAGCGCCGGCCCAGGAAGACCTGGCCGCCGTGACCGGGAAGGTCGCCAGCATCAAGTTCCGAGCGCTCAAGCCCAGCGGCGTCTGAGGGGGCACAGCCTCGGCTCCCCATGACCCGTCAGGCGTTCGCCCGCCGTGGAGGATCCGG
>CAZCVW010000512.1:0-1862 GCA_964502185.1 uncultured Burkholderiales bacterium | reverse complement strand
GCCGGGGCGCCGTCCACGACTCCGGCCCTTCGGGAGCCGCCGGCCGCGGCGGGGCCTCCCGGGTCAGTTCCGGGATGAACGGTGAGGGGGCGGCGGAGTCGCCGAGGACCACGGCGCGTTCCCGGGCCCGGGTGATGGCGACGTGGAAGATGCGGCGCTCTTCCTCCTCGTCGTCGGCCAGGCGGTGGGGGAAGAGACGGGCGTCGGCGCCGAAGACGACGACGCAGGGCCATTCCCGGCCCTTCACCCGGTGGACGGTGGCCAGGTGGATCCCGTCGCCGGGGGCGGCGTCGAGCGTCTCGCGCAGCCAGCGCTCGAAGCTGGCCGGCTCGGGATGGAGGTGGGCGACCTGGAGGAGGGCGGCGAGGTCGTCGCCGTTGCTGGACCGGTCGAGGGTGCCCTTGGAGGCGTCGAGCGTCTCCATCGCCTCGCCGAGGCCGATGACGTCCCGGATGTGGGCCAGCACCGCCGCCGTGGTCGTGTCGGGCTGCCCCAGCCGTTCGACCAGGCTCTCGATGGCGGCGGCGTACTCCTCGACCCGGGGCGCCTCCTTGGCGAACGAGTCCTTGTCCTCCAACCAGGTGGCCAGACCGGCGATCTTGCGCAGCGACGTGGTGGCGTCCCGGGCCAGCATGTCGACGACCTTGGGCGACAGCCGGCGGGACGGGCGCCGCACCGTGGCCCGGACGTCGTTGCGGGTGATGCGGTCCGGGTGGGCGGCCATGCGCAGGTAGGCCAGGGCGGCGGACATCCCCGCCCGGTCCAGGATCCACGACCCCACCGCGGCCCGGCACGGCACCTTCGCCTCGGTGAGGAGCACCTGGACGGCCAGCAGGGTGGAGTTCACCCGGGTGAGGACGGCCATGTCGGCGTAGGGGACGCCGGCGTCGGCCCAGGCCTGCACCTGCTCGACGGCGGCGGGCCCGAGATCCTCGGCCGCTTCGAGGCGGACGGAGATCTCGCCGCTGTCCGGGCCCCGGCCGGGAGCGGGGTGGATCGCCTTCGTGATGCGACGACCGTTGTGGGACAACAGGTTCCGGGCCGCGCCCACCACCGCCGGGGGGCACCGGTAGTTGACGGTGAGGTCGTAGGTGGCGGCACCCGGGAAGTAGCGGGCGTAGTCGATGAGGAAGCCGGGGTCGGCGCCGGCGTAGCCGTAGATGACCTGGTCGTCGTCGCCGACGCCGAACACGTCGGCGGCCGGCCCGGCGATGAGGCGGATGAGGAGGAGGTGGGCGGGGGTGAGGTCCTGGAATTCGTCGACGAGGAGCGTGCGGGCCTGCCGTCGGACGTCGGCCCGCAGCCCCGGGTCGGCCAGCAGCAGCTCGACGGCCATGTAGATCTGGTCGTCGAAGTCGATGCAGCCCTGGGCGTGGAGGGCGTCGCGGTAGGCGGGGAAGGCGGCGGCGACCCCGGCGGCGTCGGGATACAGGTTCTCGGCCGCGGCGGGGGGCAGGAGGCCGAGGCGGATGGCGGAGATGGCGTCGAGGTAGGGGGCGAGCGGGTCGGTGTTGACGCGGCGCTGGCCCCGGGTCTTCACCAGGCCGGAGAGGATCTCACGCTGGAGCGGCTCCTCGGCCAGGCGCCACGACCGGCGCCGCTGGCACACCGACAGGCCGAGCGAGTTGAGGGTGCGGATGGTGGGCGAGAACCCGGCCGTGCGCTCCTTCAGCTGCTCGGCGGCCAGCACGTTGTAGGCCACCGCCGTGGTGAGCTGCGGTTCGTGGCCCCGGTCGCAGAGCAGATGCCGGATCCGCTCGACCAGCACCCGGGTCTTGCCCGATCCCGCCGGGGCGATGATCCGGGCCGGGCCGCCGGCGTGGGCCACGGCGGCGAGCTGGTCGGCCGCGAGCTCGGCGGTG
>CAZCVW010000511.1:0-1863 GCA_964502185.1 uncultured Burkholderiales bacterium | reverse complement strand
CCCCGGTCGCCGGCCGACAGCAGGGCGGCGGCCAGATCCCGCACGTCGACCCAGTCGAAGGCGCCGGCCACCACGGCCGGCAGCCGGCCCCGGAAGGCGGAGCGCAGGACACGGCCCATACGGGACGGTTCCGGATCGACCGGCCCCACGATCGCCGTCGGGTTGACCACCACGGCGTCGAGGCCGCGGTCCATCACCTGGCGCAGCGCCTCCTCGCCGGCCGCCTTCGAGCGGTCGTAGACGGGGAGCTTCGGGTCGGTGGGGCGGGGGCTCGACTCGTCGACCCCGGCCGGCGAGAGGTGCCCGTCGAAGGCGTGGATCGAGCTGGTGTGCACCATCCGGCGCACGCCGGCGGCCAGCGCCGCTTCGGCCACGTTGCGGACCCCGTCCACGTTGACGCGCCACACGCTCCCGTCCGGATCGCCGGCGATCGAGATCTTGGCGGCCAGGTGGTACACGACGTCGGCTCCCGCCAGGGCGTCCGGGAGCGTGGCCGGGTCGAGCACGTCGCCCCGCACGAACTCGACGGCCCGGCCGGCGGCCTGGAGTTCGGCGAGCACCGTGCCGGGCCGCAGGTCCACGGCCCGGACGGTGTCGCCCCGGTCCAGCAGGGCCGAGACGACGTTGGCGCCGAGGTGCCCGGCTGCTCCCGTCACGACGGTTACCACGGGAGGACGGCCGGGGATGGGGTAGGGGCCCCATCTCCTGGAGGAGCCGGGGTGCAGGGGACCCTGCGGGCCGATATCACAGCAGGAAGGCGTCGATCAGCTCGCCGAGGGCGACCACCATGTCGGGGTCGTCGGAGAGGATCTGCACGACGGCCGCCTGCACCGCCTGGCGGGGCGAGAGCCCCTCGGCGATGAGGCCGCCGGCCAGGATCAGCGTCCGGGTGGAGGCGACCTCCCGCAGGGGGGCGCCGTCCAGGTTCCGGATCGCCTGGCCCACCGCGACCAGCACCCGGGCCATGTCCCGGTCGATCCCCGCCTCGTGGGCCAAGGAGATGACCATGGAGAACCCGGGGGCGGCCACCGGCCGGGCGGCCGGGCGGGGCATCTGGATCGGCTGCATCATCAATTGGGCGAACCTCGGTGTCGAACGGGCGGGCGACGCCCTACGGTATTGCGCCTCACGGCCAACGACGAGAGGAGCACCCCATGGCGGCCGCGCAACCCCAGCCGTTCGAGGTCGACGTACCCGACGACGTGCTCGACGACCTGGCCTGGCGGCTCGAGCGGGTGCGGTGGCCCGACGAGATCCCGGACTCGGGCTGGGACTACGGCACCAACCTGGCCTACGCCCGGGAACTGGTCGAGTACTGGCGGACGGCCTACGACTGGCGCGCCGCCGAGCGGCTCCTCAACGGCTTCCCCCAGTTCAAGGTCGGCATCGACGGGATCGACCTGCACTACCTCCACGTCACCGGCCAGGGGCTCGACCCTATGCCGCTGCTGCTGGCCCACGGCTGGCCCGGCTCGGTCTTCGAGTTCTCCAAGATCATCCCGATGCTCACCGACCCGGCCCGTTTCGGCGGCGACCCGGCCGACGCCTTCACCGTGGTCGCCCCGTCGCTGCCCGGCTACGGGTTCTCGTTCCGTGCCGGGCAACGCCGCCTCGACCCGGCCGGCATGGCCGGGATCTTCGCCACCCTCATGACGGACGTGCTGGGCTACGAGCGCTACGGCGCCCAGGGCGGCGACTGGGGTTCGGCCGTCGTCACCGCCCTCGGGGCGGGCCACGCCAAGCACCTCGCCGGCATCCACCTCAACCTGCTCTTCGCCCGGCCCAGCCCGGAGGAGCGCGACGCCCCCGAAGCGGCCGCCTACCGGGAACGCACCGACCGCTGGCAGGCGGAGGAGACCGGCT
>CAZCVW010000510.1:0-1867 GCA_964502185.1 uncultured Burkholderiales bacterium | reverse complement strand
CCCCGGCGGCGCCTTGCGGGTTGGTCCACAGAGCGCGGGCGCCTCGCCCGGTCCCGCCTGTTACGGCCAGGGTGGGACGGCCCCGACCGTCACCGACGCCGACCTGGTCCTCGGCCGCATCTCCCCGGAGGCGGCCTTCCCGGGCCTCGGCCGGCTCGACCGGGCGGCCGCCGAAACGGCCCTGTCGGGCGCCGGTGTCGACGCCGCCGGCGTCGTCGCCGTCGTCGACGCGGCCATGGAGCAGGCGGTTCGGGCGGTCACCGTCGAGCGCGGTGTCGACCCCCGCCGGCTCGCCCTCGTGGCTTTCGGCGGCGCCGGGCCGCTCCACGCCTGTGCCATCGCCGAGGCGCTCCGCATGCCGGCCGTCATCGTCCCGCCCCGCGCCGGTGTGCTCTCGGCGGTGGGCCTGCTCGGCTCACCCCGCCAGCGTGAGTTCGTCCGCTCGTGGTCGACTCCGTCTGTCCAGGATGGCGTGGCCGAAGCGCTGGCCGAGCTGGGCGACGAGGCGCGCCGCGCCGTGGGCGGCCCGGCGGGAGGCGACGTGACCGTGGAGTTCGCGCTCGACTGCCGGTACGCCGGCCAGAGCCACGAGCTCACCGTGCCCGAGGTGTCCGCCTTCCCCGGGGAACACCGGCGTCGCAACGGATACGCCCGTCCGGATACGCCGATCGAGGTGGTGGCGCTCCGGGCTCGGGCCCGGCGGCCACCGGCGTTGGAGGTGGGGGAGTTGCCCCCGCCGAAGCGGGACCGCCGGGTGGGCCCGGCCGTGGCCGTAGAAGGAGACTGCACCGTCTGGATTGCCGACGGCTGGGTGGCCGACCCCGGCTCGACGGGGGCCTGGATCCTGACTCGGGCTGGCTCATGAGGTCTGGCGCATGACGCTCGACCCGGCGTCCCTCCAGGTCCTCATCTCGCGGCTCACCGGCGTGACCGAGGAGATGGGGGCGGTGCTGCGGCGGGCCGCCTTCAGCCCGAACATCAAGGAACGGGCCGACTGTTCGGCCGCCCTCTTCACGCCGGACGGCGAGTTGTTGGTCCAGGCCGAGCACATCCCCGTCCACCTGGGTTCGATGCCGGCGTCGGTGGCCGCCGCCCTGGCCGCCTTCGGGGACCGGCTCAGGCCGGGGGAGCAGGTGATCCTCAACGACCCCTTCGCCGGCGGCACGCACCTCAACGACATCACGCTGGTCGCGCCCTGCTTCGTCGCCTCGCGGAGTGGTGACAGTGGTGACAGTGGTGACAGTGGTGACAGTGGTGACCGTCGCCTCGTGGGCTGGGCGGCCAACCGCGCCCACCACGCCGACCTCGGCGGCATGGCCCCCGGCTCGATCCCGCCGGAGGCGACCGAGGTGTACCAGGAGGGGCTGCGGATTCCGCCCGTCCTGCTGACCCCGGAGGTGGAGGCGATCCTGGCCGCCAACTCCCGGACCCCCGATGAGCGCCGGGGTGACCTCGACGCCCAGCGCGGCGCCAACCTCGTCGGCGTGGAGCGCCTCGCCGAGTTCGCCGGCGCCCCGCTCACCGAGATCGTCGACTACGGCGAGCGCCGGATGCGCGCCGCCCTCGCCGCCTTTCCCGACGGGACGTGGCACTTCGAGGACCGGCTCGACTCGGCCGGTCCCGCTCCCGACCAGGCCGATCCCATCAAGGTGTGCGTGACCCTCACGGTCCTCGGTGACACCGCCACCTTCGACTTCACCGGCACCGACGCCCAGCGCCCGGGCAACGTGAACGCGGTGGAGGCGGTGACGGTGAGCGCCGTGGCCTTCTCCCTCCGCTCCGCCACCGACCCGACGATCCCGGCCAACGGCGGCGCCATGCGGCCCGTCCGGGTCATCGCCCCGTCCGGCACGGTCGTCGCCGCCCG
>CAZCVW010000509.1:0-1868 GCA_964502185.1 uncultured Burkholderiales bacterium | reverse complement strand
CACAGGTGCAGCGGCCCGGGGTGCCGGACGGGTCGGGCCTGCGGCCGTCGGGCTCGTCGGCCGCCGAGCGTCAGCCGTCCACTGCGACGTTCGGGCGCTCGCCCGCCGGCGGGACCCCCGGCCGTCCGTCTTCTCAACCCGTGGCCGGCACGGAGTCCGCTCTGCCCTCCCTGGCGTCGCTGTTCCCGCCGCTGCAGGAGAGCGGACCGATCGCCGCCCTGGCCCACGGCGCTCTTCTCGGCGCCGCCCAGGGCCTGCGCCGCACCGCCGGCTAGCCGCCCTCGACGGCGATCCGGGCCCGGACGTCGCCCACCGCCGGCATCCACGCCGGCCGTCCGCCCTCGAACGTCGTGATGTCGCCTTCGTGGCGCAGGGTCAGCGCAATGTCGTCGAGGCCTTCCAACAACCGCCAGCGGGTGAAGTCGTCGAGCTCGAAGGAGGCCTCGACACCCGGGGCGGTGACCGTGCGCGTCTCCAGGTCGACGGTCACCTCCGTCGACGGCTCGGCCTCGACGAGGGCCATCAGCTGCTCGACCGTCTCGGCCGGCAGCTCGACGGGCAGGAGCCCGATCTTCAGCGAGTTGCCCCGGAAGATGTCGGCGAAGCGGGGGGCGATGACGGCGCCGAAGCCGTAGTCCTGCAAGGCCCAGGCGGCGTGCTCCCGGGACGATCCGCTGCCGAAGTTCGGGCCGGCCAGCAGGATCTTCGGGTCCTTGTGCTCCGGTTTGTTGAGCACGAAGTCCGGATCGGACCGCCAGGCCGAGAAGAGGCCTTCGCCGAACCCCGTCCGCTCGATGCGCTTCAGCCAGGAGGCCGGGATGATCTGGTCGGTGTCGACGTCGGCCCGGCGCAGGGGTACCGCCCGTCCCTTCACCTGTCGGACTGCCTCCATTTCGACTTGCTCCTTAGGGGTCGCCAGTTAGAGATCGTCAGGGGTGGTGAAGCGGCCGGTGACGGCGGTGGCGGCGGCCACGGCCGGCGACACGAGATGCGTCCGCCCGCCCGGCCCCTGCCTGCCTTCGAAGTTCCGGTTCGAGGTCGACGCCGAGCGCTCGCCCGGCGACAGCGTGTCGGGGTTCATCCCGAGACACATCGAGCACCCCGCCTCCCGCCATTCGAAGCCGGCGGCCTTGAACACGGCGTCGAGCCCTTCGGCCTCGGCCTCGGCCTTCACCTGCATGGAGCCGGGGACGACCATGGCCCGGACGCCGGCCTTCACCGTCCGGCCCCGCAGCACGTCGGCGGCGGCCCGGAGGTCCTCGATCCGCCCATTGGTACAGGAGCCCAGGAACACGGTGTCGACGGCGACGTCGCGCATGGCGGTGCCGGCGGCGAGCCCCATGTACTGCAGGGCCCGGGCCGCGGCGTCCCGCTGGGTGGCCTCGGTGAAGGAGTCCGGGTCGGGGACGACCTCGTCGATGCCCACCACCTGGCCGGGGTTGGTGCCCCAACTGACGAAGGGCGTGAGGGCGGTGGCGTCGATGACCACTTCCTTGTCGAAGGCGGCCCCTTCGTCGGTGGGCCGCGTGCGCCACCAGTCGAGGGCGGCCTCCCAGTTCTTGCCCTTGGGGGCGTGGGGCCGGCCCTCCAGGTAGGCGAAGGTGGTGTCGTCCGGGGCGATCAGGCCGGCCCGGGCCCCCGCTTCGATCGACATGTTGCACACCGTCATCCGGCCTTCCATGGAGAGGGCTCGGATGGCGGAGCCGCGGTACTCGAGCACCGAGCCGACGCCGCCGCTGGTGCCGATCCGGCCGATGATCCCCAGGATCACGTCCTTGGCGGTGACGCCGGGGGGCAGGTCGCCCTCCACCGTGATGGCCATGGTCGACGGCTTGCGCTGGGGCAGCGTCTGGGTGGCCAGCACGTGC
>CAZCVW010000508.1:0-1870 GCA_964502185.1 uncultured Burkholderiales bacterium | reverse complement strand
GAGCTGCGCCGCCTAGGCCACGACGGGCCGGTCCTGCTGCTGGCCGTCGACATGCCCTTCGTCACCCCGGACCTGCTCCGCCTCCTGGCCGGCCGCCCCGGCCCCGCTACCGCCGTCGCCCGCTCCGGTGGACGGGCCCAGCCCCTGTGCGCCCGCTACGGTCCCGACGCCCTCGCCGCCATTCCGGCGCTGCTGGCCGCCGGCGAGCGGTCGCTGAAGGCCCTGCTCGAGGCCGTCGACGTCGCCTGGATCGAGGAGGTCGAGTGGGAGCCGGCCGGCGGTTCCGACGCCTTCTCCGATCTCGACGAGCCCGCCGATCTCGACCGGCACGGGTTCCACCGGCCGGCATGACGCGAGAATGAGGGCCTGATGTCGATGCCGACGAGCCAACCCCCGGGCGATCCCGCCGCCCTGCGCCGGAACGTCACCCGGGTCCGGGCGCTGGCCATGCGGGACGGCAAGACCATCGAACGGCCGGAGCGGCTGGCCACCGAGGAGCCCATGGAGATCCGGGCCGGCGGGCCGGGGCAGGAACCGTCCCCGGTGTCGGTCACCATGCGCACCCCGGGCCACGACTTCGAGCTGGCCGTCGGGTTCCTGGCCACCGAGGGCCTGATCGCCCACCGGCGCGAGGTCACCGCCGTGCGCTACTGCGACCTTCCCGAGGGCCAGGAGCAGCTCTACAACGTCGTGACCGTCGCCCTCAGCCGGCCGTTCGACCCGGACGTGCTCCGGCGGAACTTCTACGCCTCATCGAGCTGCGGGATCTGCGGCAAGGCCACGTTGGAGCAGGTCGCGGTGCGCACCGGCGCCATGCCGGACGGCCCGCCCGTCCCCGCCTCGGTGGTGCTCAGCCTGCCCGAACGGCTCCGCTCGGCCCAGAGGATCTTCGAGCAGACCGGCGGCCTCCACGCCGCCGGTGTGTTCGACGCCACCGGGCGGCCGGTAGCCGTCCGGGAGGACGTAGGCCGGCACAACGCCCTCGACAAGCTGGTGGGCCGGGCCTTGCTGGCCGGCGAACTGCCCATGTCCGACCTGGTGCTGATGGTCTCCGGCCGGGTCAGCTTCGAGATCGTCCAGAAGGCGGCGGCCGCCGGGCTGGCGGTCATCTGCGCCGTCTCGGCCCCGTCCAGCCTGGCGGTGGAGACGGCCGACCACCTCAGCATGGCCGTCGTCGGCTTCGTCCGGGGCCGGGGGTTCAACGTGTACTCCCACCCGGAGCGGATCGACCTCGACCGCTGACGGTTTCCCGCAATGCATCGTTTAAGGAACGGCGGCGGCCCGCCGATTGGTTGAGGGTGAGCTATGAACCGCGCCCCACGGACCCGCAGCCCCTCCTCGACGGCCTGACCGGCCTGCCCAGCCCGGCGGCCTGGGAAGAGATCCTCCGCGTGGAGGACAGCCGCCGCCGCCGCTACGGCAGTTCCGCCGGGATGCTCCTGGTCGAACTCACCGCCGACGAACCGCACGCGATCGCCCGCCTGGCCGCCGCCGGCGAGATCCTCATGCTGGCCGTCCGGGAGACCGACCCGGTCGCCCGCGTCGGCGAGCGCCGCCTTGGCATCCTGGCCGTTCCCTGCGACGGCGGCCTCGACGTTCTCACCGCCCGCCTGCGCCAGCAGCTCGCCGCCGACGGCATCGACGCCACCGTGACCGCCCGCACCGCCGATCTCGGCGAGCGGCTCCCCGACGCCTGGCGGGCCCTCGAGCGCTCCGTCAGCCGCCCGCTGCGCGCCGTCAAGTAGCGGTCCCGATCCCTCTTCGGGGTCGCCATCGGGTAAAACCGCGGCGCAGCATCACGTCGCGAGCGTGGCGGAACTGGTAGACGCGCCGGGTTTAGGTCCCGGTACCCGAAAGGGTGTGGGGGTTC
>CAZCVW010000507.1:0-1877 GCA_964502185.1 uncultured Burkholderiales bacterium | reverse complement strand
CCTCCGGGTCAGTGGCCGCCTTGATGAGCGCTTCGGGGACATCGAGGTCGACGCCGAGGCGGCTGGCCGCCTCGGCGACGCCCTCCGCCGTCAGCGACGGCTCACCGTTGGCCGTGGCGGCGCGGACGGCGGCCCCGACCACCTGGTGGGCCCGGCGGTGGTCGAGCAGACCGGCCCGGGTCAGGGCCTCGGCCACCTCGGCCGCCTCGGTGAACCCGCCCCGGGCGCTCTCCGCCAAACGGCCGACGTCGACGGTCAGGGTGCGGATCACCCCGGCCAGGAGCCGTTCCGACCGGCCGAAAAGCTCGAGGGCCCGCGGCACCTCCCCGTAGCCGAAGAGCAGGTGGTCGGTGCGGGCCGAGGGAGTGTGCAGGACCGACAGGAACCCCGACAGCCGGCCGGCCAGCACACCCGCCGTGCCCCGGACGACGGACAGGGGATACGGGTTCTTCTTCTGGGGCATGAGGGCGCTGGCCCGGCTGAACTCGTCGGCCAGTTCCACGAACCCGAACGGTGGCGACGCCCAGATCTCGAGGTCGGCGGCCAGTTGCCCGCCGTGAGCGGCGGCCCCGGCCGTGGTGGCCAGGATCTCGACGAGGCCGTCGGTCTGCCACATGGCGTCCCGGGCGTGGACGGCCACGGCGGAGAACCCGAGCAGCGCCGCCAGCCGTGAACGGTCGAGCGGCAGAGGGGAGCCACCCACGCCGCCGGCTCCGGCCGGGCTGGCGTCGGCCCAGGCGAACGCCCGGCGCAACCGAAGAGCGTCCCGGAGCACGGGCTGGGCCGCCCCGAGCAGCACGTAGCCGAGCGTGGTCGGTTGGGCGGGTTGGAGGTAGGTGTGGTCGGCCATGACCGCCCGCCGGTGCTCGCCCGCCTGGGTGTGCAGGGCCTCGCCCAGGGCGCACAGCGCCTCGTGGGCGTCGAGCAGGGAGCGCAGGAGGGCCAGGCGGAAGGCGACCCGACCCGCTTCCCGGCGGGGCCGGCCCACCGTGAGCCAACCGGCCGGTCCCCCTACCCGGGCGGCGATGACCCGCTCCCGGGAATTCCACGGGTCCCCGAGGGCGGGGTCGTAGCCGATCTCGGCCGGGGTGAGGCGCTGCATCCAAAGCAACCCCTTGAGCAGCGGCCGGGCCTCGCCTTCGGGCACGACGCCCGCCTCGGTGAGGGCGACGGCGTGGGCCAGGTCGGCCAGGGCGAAGCCGTCGTGGAGGATCTCGGCGTCGGCGCACTCGAGGGCGAACCCGGCCTCCACCATCTCGGGTGCCGGACCCGCCTTCAGCCGGCCGCCCAGGCCGAGGTAACTGTGGCCGGTCGCCGCTGGGCCGGTCGCCGGATCGTCCGTCACGGCTGGCCGCCCAGAAGGCCGCCGGCCCCGCCGGTGTGGAGGAAGACCACGGGCCCGCCGGCGCGCCCGGCCGTCACCTCGGCGATCAGTCCGGCCAGGCCCTTGGCCGTGAAGGTGGCGTCGAGGGCCAGGCCTTCGGTGCGGGCGGCCAGCCGGGCGGCGGCTTCGCCCTCCGGCGACGGGCGGCCGTAGCCGGGGCCGATCCCGTCGAGCACCACGGGTGTCGGGATGTCAACGGTGGCACCGAAAAGAGCGGCGGCTCCGGCGGCCAGGGCCGCGATGCGCTCCTGGCATTCGGGTACCGGTCGGCTGACCGATACGCCGACCACATCCCACGGCGCGCCAGCGCCCATAGCCCGATCGGCGCCGGCCAGGGTGGTGCCGAGCAGGAGGCCGGACTGGGTGCCGCACGAACCGGTGGCCAGGAAGACGTGGCTGGGGGCGACGCCGGCGTCGTGGAGCTGGCCGGCCAGCTCGAAGGCGGCGTCAACGTAGCCCAGGCAGCCGGTGGGGGTGGCGCCGCCCCGTCCGG
>CAZCVW010000506.1:0-1905 GCA_964502185.1 uncultured Burkholderiales bacterium | reverse complement strand
GCCTCGTGGCGGAGGACCAGGCGGGCGGGGACGAGCGGCCGGCGGTGATCCGGCTCGGCGAGCCGAGGGCGCCGGCGCTGGGCGCTCGGCCATTGGGCTGGGAGGGGCCGGGCGATCCCTTCGAGGGCTGCACGGCCCGCTACGTGGAGGGCCGCCAGGAAGCCATGCGCACCATCTCCGACATCGACGTCGGTCCGCACTGGTCCTACGTCATCGACTACGCGGACACCGGTACCACGTCGTGGGATGTCGGCTACGAGCAGTCGGGTGGCAGCTGGAGGGTGGCGGGAACGTCGTCCTTCTCCAACAGCTCCGGCCGGGGCTTCAACGCCGAGTACGGCCCCTACCCCGGGCGGTACCGGGAGGCGTACCAGGTCCAGCTGGTCCACGCCAAGGTGCTCTGGCAGTGCGGCAGCCGGACCAGTCCCGGCCCCTTCTACGTCCGCACGGTCGAGCCCGAGCGCTGGACGGGCGGGACATACAATCAGGGGGACCCGGTCGTCCCCTGCAACCCGAAGTACCGGGTGCCGGTCGCAGGCAACACCTACGGCTGGCGGGACGAGGGCAAGACCTCGAGGTACTCGGCCTCGGCGGCCGTCTACGGCTTCAGCGGGCAGGCGGCGGTGACGTATACGAAATCGATCAAGCTCGGGTGGAGGAACCACCTGGAGTATCCACGGCGCGTCTGTGGCGAATCGGGCAATCCCTACGAAGGGAGGACACGTGTCGCAGCCATGGACGAGTGACCGGCGCCGGATGGGCCGGGTCCTCGCCGCGGTGGGCGGCGGCATCGCGGTGATCGGTTCCGTGGTTCTGGTCACCAACGCCCTGTCCGACAGCGGAGGCATCCGGACCGGTTCGGCCCTCGACGCCGAAGGAGGGGGCGGCATCCTTCAGCCGCTCCCTCCGGACACGCCGCTCTCCCTCGGCATCGTGCGGACGAGGAACGTCAGCAGCCGACCGGTCAAGCTGGTCGACGCCCGTCTGCTCCGCCTCGATCCGGATCTGGAGCTCCTGGGCTTCTCCGCCCTCCGGGAAAGACCCGATGCTCAGGGCGACCTTCCGCCGCTCACCGCGCTCGAGCACCCGCTGCCCGGGGCGGTGCCCCTCTCCGAGTTCCCCCCGCTGGCGCCTGCCGCCGATGAGGACCCGCAGGTGGTGGTGATGTTCGCCCTCGGGGTGAAGCCGGGCGGGGCCGGGAAGGCGGTGGGGGTCGAGGTCCGCTACCGCCAGGGTGGGAGGCTGCGCAAGCAGGTCTTCCGCCAGCAGGTCTACGTGTGCTGGGTTCCGAGATTGAAGGATGCGGACTGTCCCGGCGTGCAGAACGAGATGGACGTGTTCGGCGAGTTCGAGGACGAGGTCAAGGGGATCAGCGGCCGGCGCTCCGGGCAACAGCCGGGCGCCGGGAGCGCCCGCTGATTACCCCGTTGCGGATCGGCGGTTCCGGCGCTGGCGCTTCACCCGCACGGCGGTCTCGGCCAGGGCCAGGAGCTCCCGGTCACCGGAGCTGTCGCCGTAGGCGTAGGCCACCACCGGGTCGGCGTCGAACCATTCGGTCAGCCGGGCCACCTTCTCCGGTCCCCGGCAGTTGGCGCCTACGAGCCGGCCGGTGAGCCGGCCGGCCTCGTCGACCTCCAGGCGGGTGGCCAGCACGGCGTCCACGCCGAGGCGCCGGCCGATGGCGGACACGTAGAGCTCCGGCGAGGCGGACACGATGACCACCACGTGCCCTTCCCGGAGGTGCCAGTCCAGGCGCTCCTCCATGTCGGGCCGGAGGTCGCGCTCGACCACCGCCTCGGCGAACGTCGCCCCGAGGTCCGCCAGGCGTTGCCACGACTCGCCGGCCAGGAGCCGGCCCAGCACCGCCGCTTTGGAGGCGTCCCGGTGCTCGCCGCCGTGGGCCAG
>CAZCVW010000505.1:0-1923 GCA_964502185.1 uncultured Burkholderiales bacterium | reverse complement strand
GCCTTAGCCCGAAGTTACTTGGCCGGGCGGCCGGGCGGGCCGACCTGGAGAAGATCGACATGACCCGGGTGATGCGGGGCCGCCTCGGCCCGGGACAGGTCGGCGAACTGGACCGCGTGGCCCCGGCCGGCCTGGTGCTCCCGAGCGGTCGCTCGGTGCCGGTCGACTACGGCGAGCAGCAGCCGTCGGCGGCGGTGCGGGTCCAGGAGGTGTTCGGTGTGAAGCGCCATCCGACGGTGGCCGCCGGGCGGGTTCCGATCGTGTTGCACCTGCTCTCGCCGGCGGGGCGGCCGGTGCAGATGACCGCCGACCTGCCCGGCTTCTGGGCCGGGTCGTGGCCCGCGGTGCGCGAGGAGATGGCCGGTCGGTACCCCAAGCATCCGTGGCCCGTTGACCCGACGGCGGCGAAACCCCCCGTACGCTCTCCGAGATCATGATTCTCGTCGATCTCGACAAGGTGGCCGTCCGCCGGCCTGAGCGCCCCCTGTTCGAGGACCTGTCGCTCACCGTGCAGACCGGCGACCGCCTCGGGGTGGTGGGCCGCAACGGCTCGGGGAAATCGACCCTGCTCCGGGTGCTGGCCGGAGTCGATACCCCCGAAGCGGGGGCCGTCCGCACGGGGCGGGGCGTGCGCGTCGGGCTGCTGCCCCAGCGGCCCGACCTCCCGGCGGGCACGGTGACGGGCGCCGTCGGCACCAGTCAGGGCGGGGGCACGCCGGATCGCGGATGGGAGGCGGCCGCCATCCTCGAGCGCCTGGGCATGGGTTCGCTGGCCACCGCCGACGTGGCCACGCTGTCCGGCGGGCAGGCCAAGCGGGTGGCCCTGGCCCGCCTGCTGGTCGACGAGGTCGACTTGCTCGTGCTCGACGAACCCACCAACCATCTCGACATCGACGCCATCGCCTGGCTGGAGGACCGCCTCGCCAACTTCCGGGGCGGGCTCGTGCTGGTGACGCACGACCGACACGTGCTCGACCGGGTCACCACCCGGGTGCTCGAACTCGACCGGGGCCGGGGCTACACCCACGACGGCGGCTACGCCGGCTACCTGGAGGCGAAGGCGACCCGGGCGGAACAGGAGGCGACAACCGAGTCGGTGCGGCGCAACCTGGCCAAGGCGGAACTGGCCTGGTTGCGCCGGGGTGCGCCGGCCCGGACCCGCAAGCCCAAGGCCCGCATCGCCTCGGCCACCGCCATCGTCTCCGGCGGCCCGCCCGCTCAGGACCGGCCCGGGAACCTGGAACTGGTCGCCGCCAACCGGGGCGGGACCACCCCGCGCCTGGGCGACAAGGTCGTCAACCTGAAGGGGGTCGGCCACCGCTACGGGACCGAGCCGCAGTCCCCCTGGCTGTTCAAGGACCTCGACCTCGACCTCGACCCGGCCGGCCGGCTCGGCATCGTGGGCGCCAACGGGTCGGGGAAGTCGACCCTTCTCGACATCCTGGCCGGGCGGCGGACGCCGGCGGCGGGCAGGCTGGAGGTGGGCCCGACGGTGCGGGTCGGTTATTACGACCAGTCCGGGGGCGACCTGAACCCGGCCCAGCGCGTCCGCGAAGCCGTGGCCGGTGGCGCCTCCCAGCCGAGTTGGGAGCAGGCCCGGCTCATGGAGCAGTTCTGGTTCGACGACGACGCCCAGTGGGCCACGATCGGCACGCTGTCGGGCGGGGAGCGCCGCCGGCTCCAACTGCTGCTGGTGCTGGCCGACCTGCCCAACGTGCTGCTCCTCGACGAGCCGACCAACGACCTCGACCTCGACACGCTGCGGGTGTTGGAGGACTACCTCGAGACGTGGCCCGGTTCGCTGGTCGTCGTCAGCCACGACCGGGCCCTCCTAGAGCGAACGGTGGAGGACGTCGTCCTCATCGACGGCAAGGGCCGCGCCGCCCTCGCCCCCGGCGGGTACGCCGCCTACGAGGGGGCCCG
>CAZCVW010000504.1:0-1928 GCA_964502185.1 uncultured Burkholderiales bacterium | reverse complement strand
GCCTGCACCACGCCGGCCTGCGGGCCGGCGACCGCATCCTCATGAGCGCGGCGGCGTCGGCCGAACTGGTCGTGGCCCACATCGCCGCCCTCCGGCTCGGGCTCGTGGTGGTGCCGGCCAGCACCGCCTACCAGCCGCGGGAGATCGCCCACATCGTCGACCACGCGCAACCGGCCGCCGCCGTCGTCGACGACGCCGAGCGGGGGGCGTGGGTGACGGCCCGGGACACGGCGACTCTCATCCTCGGTCCCGGCGTCGACCTACCCGACGGGCCGCTGCCCTCCTCCAAGGAGCCGGTGCTTGACATTGCCGGGCCCGCCGACCCGGCCATCATCGCCTACACGTCCGGCACCACCGGTGTCCCCAAGGGTGCGGTCCTCAGCCACGCCAACCTGCTGGCCAGCTCGGAGTCCGTCCGCCGGGCCTGGCGCTGGGCGGCTGACGACCGGCTGGTGCTGGCGCTGCCCCTCTTCCACATCCACGGCCTCGGGGTCGGCCTGCACGGCACGCTCCTGGCCGGGGCGTCGGCCATCCTCCTCCCGGGCTTCGAGGCCGGCGCGGTGCTCGACGCCGCCGCCCGGCACGAGGCGACGCTCTTCTTCGGGGTCCCGACGATGTACACGCGCCTGGCGGCCTCACCCCGCGTCGGCGAACTCCGGCGGTTGCGGCTGTTGGTGTCCGGCTCCGCCCCCCTGCCCCCGGCGGTATTCGAGCGCCTCGAAGCAGGATGCGGCCACCGGGTCCTCGAGCGCTACGGCATGACCGAGACCGGCATGAACGTGTCCAATCCCTACGACGGCGAACGCCGGCCGGGCACCGTGGGGCTCCCGCTTCCCGGCGTGGAGCTCCGCCTCGCCGCCGACGGCGAGATCCTCCTGCGCGGCCCCAACGTGTTCGGCGGTTACTGGCGGGCGCCCGAGGCCACCACCGCCGCCTTCTGCGAACAGGGGTTCTCGGAGGGATTCTTTCGGACCGGCGACCTCGGCGAGTTCGACGAGGCCGGCTACCTGCGGATCTCCGGGCGGTCCAAGGAGCTGATCATCACCGGGGGCCTCAACGTGCATCCCCGCGAGGTGGAGGAGGTGCTGCTCACCCACCCCGGTGTGGCCGAGGCGGCGGTGGCCGGCACCCCGGACGAGGAGTGGGGCGAGATCGTCACCGCCTGGGTGGTCCCGGCCGGCGACCCGCCTCCCCCCAAGGAGCTCGTCGCGGAGCTCATCGCGGACCTCATCGCCCACACGGCCGGACTGGCTGCGTTCAAGCGGCCGCGCCGGATCCACGTCGTCGACCGGCTGCCCCGCAACGCCCTCGGAAAGGTCGTGCGGCACGAGCTCGTCGGGCTGCGCCGGCTGGTGGTTCGGGGAGAAGATGCACCGTGATCATCCTGGTGATGGGCGGCGTCCGCTCCGGCAAATCGGCGGTGGCCGAGCAACTGGCCGGCTCCGGGCCCGTCACCTACCTGGCCACCGGAGTGGTCCGCGACGCCGATTTCGCCGAGCGGGTGGCCCGCCACCAGGCCCGGCGGCCGGCGGCCTGGTCGACCATCGAGGAGGGTCGGGCCGTCCCCGCTCTCCTCTCCCGCCTCCACGGCCCGGTGCTGGTCGACGCGCTCGGAACCTGGGTGGCCAACGACCTGCGCCTCGACATCGCCTTCGAGGGCAGCACATCCGACATCGACGCCCTGGTCGACGCCCTCGTGACCCGCAACGGCGACACGATCCTCGTCTCCGACGAAGTGGGGATGGGCGTCCATCCCACCACCGAACTGGGCCGGCGCTTCGCCGACCTCCTCGGCGAGGTCAACCGGCGGGTGGCCGAAGTGGCCGACCGTGTCCTGCTCGTCCTGGCCGGGCGGGTCGTCGAACTGCCGGTCTCGCGGCCCGAACCCCCGCCCGGCATGTTTCGGGCAGAGCAGGCCGCTCCCGCCG
>CAZCVW010000503.1:0-1936 GCA_964502185.1 uncultured Burkholderiales bacterium | reverse complement strand
TCGATGGCCCGAGAGGCCGGGAGGCCGCTAACGCTGGCTGGCGAGTTTCCGGTTCCTGAACTTGGACCGGATGTAATCCTTGTTCATGAGGGCGATGAAGTCGATCGAGATCTCCTTCGGGCAGGCCGCCTCGCACTCGCCGTGCAGCGTGCAGGACCCGAAGTACTCCTCCATCCGGTCGACCATCGCCTCCGTCCGGGTGAAGCGCTCGGCCTGGCCCTGCGGCAGCAGGTTGAGGTGGGCCAGCTTGGCCGAGGTGAACAGCTGGGCGGCGCCGTTGGGACAGGCGGCCACGCAGGCGCCGCAGCCGATGCAGGCGGCCGCCTCGAAGGCGGTGTCGGCCACCGGTTTGGGGATGGGGGTGAGGTTGGCCTCGGGGGCCGCCCCCGTGTTGACGGTGATGTAGCCGCCGGCCTCGACGACCCGGTCGAGCGCGCTGCGGTTGACGACGAGGTCCTTCACCACCGGGAAGGCGGCGGCCCGCCAGGGCTCGATCTCGATGGTGTCGCCGTCGGTGAACTTCCGCATGTGGAGCTGGCAGGTGGCCGTGCCCCGCTGGGGGCCGTGGGCCTGGCCGTTGATCATCATCCCGCACGACCCGCAGATGCCCTCGCGGCAGTCGTGCTCGAAGGCGACCGGTTCCTCACTTTTGGCGATGAGCCGCTCGTTCAGGAGGTCGAGCATCTCGAGGAACGACATGTCCTCGCTGACGTCGGGCACGGCGTAGGTGACGATCTCGCCGGGCTGGTTCGGCCCCGGCTGGCGCCAGATCTTGAGGGTGAGGTTGAGACTGCGGCTCACTTGTAACTCCGCTGGGCGAGGTGGACGTGTTCGAACTCGAGCGACTCGGTGACGACCTCGGGGTCCGAGTTCGGGCCCGTGTATATCCAGCCGGCGACGTGGGCGAAGTGGTCGTCGTCCCGCAGGGCTTCGCCTTCCTCCGTCCGGTGTTCGACCCGGTAGTGGCCGCCGCACGACTCCTCGCGGCGCAGGGCGTCGCGGATCATCAGCTCACCCAGCTCGAAGAAGTCGGCCACCCGGCCCGCTTTCTCCAGCGACTGGTTCAGGCTGTCGCCCGAGCCCAGCACGCGCACGTCCTTCTCGAACTCCTCGCGGAGGGCGGGGATCTCGGACAGCGCCTTCTCCAGGCCCTCCCGGGAGCGGGCCATTCCGCAGTAGTCCCACATGATCTTGCCGAGGTCCTTGTGGAACTGGTCGACGGAGCGGGTCCCCTTCGTGGCCAGGAACCCCTGCGTGCGTTCCCGCACCGCCGCCTCCGCCTCGGCGAACACGGGGTCGTCGGTGGGCACCACCGGCTGGCCCAGGTATCCGGCCAGGTAGTCCGGGACGGTGTAGGGGAGGATGAAGTAGCCGTCGGCCAGACCCTGCATGAGCGCCGAGGCGCCGAGGCGGTTGGCGCCGTGGTCGGAGAAGTTGGCCTCGCCGCCCACGAACAGCCCCGGGATGGTGCTCTGCAGGTGGTAGTCCACCCAGAGGCCGCCCATCACGTAGTGGACGGCCGGGTAGATCCGCATGGGCAGCTGGTACGGATCCTCGCCGGTGATCCGCTCGTACATCTGGAAGAGGTTGTCGTAGCGCTCCCGGACGGTGTTCTCGCCGAGGCGCTCGATGGCGCCCTTGAAGTCGAGGTACACGCCGTTCTTGAGCGGCCCCACGCCCCGGCCCTTGTCGACCTCCGTCTTGGCCGCCCGGGAAGCGACGTCCCGGGGCACCAGGTTCCCGAACGTGGGGTAGCGGCGCTCCAGGTAGTAGTCCCGCTCCGACTCGGGGATCTCGTTGGCGGGACGGGGATCGTCCATCTGCATCGGCACCCAAATGCGCCCGTCGTTGCGGAGCGACTCGGACATCAGCGTGAGCTTGGACTGGAACTCGTCGCTGGCCGGGATGCACGTCGGGTGGATCTGCGTGTAGCAGG
>CAZCVW010000502.1:0-1945 GCA_964502185.1 uncultured Burkholderiales bacterium | reverse complement strand
GCCGCCGGCCGGGCTGGGGCGGCTGGGCGCTGACCACCCCGCCCTCGATCCGCAACCCGCCGTCCCGCGCCCCGGAGTCGACCCGTTCGGCCCAGCCGTCGACCGCCCGGGCCAGGCGGTCCTCGTCGTAGTGGGCCTGCCAGGTGATGTCGACCTCGTTGACGCGGCGGGTGACCACCCCGAAGGCCTGGGCCACGAAGTTGCCCCGCCGGCCCGCCCGGCGGACTTCGGCGAAGGCGCCGTCCTCGTCGAGTTCGAGGCCGACCTCGTCGGGCGTGAAGGTGAAGGCCATGTCGCCGGCGACTGCGTCGAGCGAGTCCCGTTCGAGGTCGGCGGCCCGCTCGTCGATCGACCGGCGGACGGCGTCGAGGTCCTGCCCGCTCACGCTCACGCCGGCGAGGCGGACCCCGGGCAGTACCCGGCCCCGCCACAACGCCCGTTCGCCCAGCGCCAGGGTGAGAAGGGCGAAGGCGATCGCGCCGAGGCCATAGCCGAGGAGTCGGAGGGGGCGGGTCACGGGCGAAACGATACCGACCCGAGAGGCATTAGGTTCTCCGGCCATGCTTCAACCGAGTGAGCCTGAACCGCGCCTCTGCCTCCTGGCCGTCCACGCCCACCCTGACGACGAAGCCTCCAAGGGAGCGGGGACCGCCGTCCGCTACGCCGCCGAGGGCGTCCACACCGTGCTGGTGACCGCCACCGGGGGTGAAGAGGGTCAGATCCTCAACCCGGCCGCCGACACGCCCGAGACGAGGGCCAACCTGGCCGCCGTCCGCCAGGCCGAGCTCGAGGAGAGCGTCCGGATCCTGCGCTACGCGTCGTTCCACCATTTCGGCTACCGGGATTCCGGGATGGCGGGCTCGGAGGCCAACTCCCACCCGGGCACCTTCGCCGCCGCGCCCTTGGAGGAGGCGGTCGGGAAGTTGGTGGCCATCATCCGATCGGAGCGCCCTCAGGTGCTCATCACCTACGGCGAGGACCACTCCGGCTACCCGCACCCGGATCACATCCGGGTCCACGACATCTCGCTGGCCGCCTTCGACGCCGCCGGGGATCCCGACCGCTTCCCGGAGGCCGGTCCGCCCCACCAACCGCTGAAGCTGTACTACTCCGGTTGGTCCCGGGCGCGACTGGAGGCGTTGCACAACGCCTTCCTGGCCCGGAACGAGGAGAGCCCCTACGGCGACTGGCTGGAACGGCGGGCGTCCGACCAGGACCTGCCGATGACGACCCGCATCGACGTGGGTGAGTACCTGAACGAGCGCCGGGCGGCCCTCCTTTCCCACCGCACCCAGATCGATCCCGAGTCGTTCTGGATGCGGCTCCCCGAAGACGTGGTCAGGGAAGTGTTCCCGTGGGAGGAGTACCGCTTGTCCCGGTCGCTGGTCGATACGGGGGGGTCAGGGGCGCAGTGGGAGGACGACCTCTTTGCCGGCCTGCGTACCAGCGAGGAGCAGTCCGGCCCGGTTCGTTAGACTTCCCGGCCGTCGGATCAAGCGAGGAGTGCACGTGACTTCTCTGACGGATAGGACGCTCCGGGGCGTCACCGAATTCTAGGAGCGCTGCAGGTCCCGTAGTTCGCGGTAGCCGATCAACGTCGCCCCGGCCCGCTCGATCAGATCGGAGAGGGAGGGGTCGTTGCGCACGTAGGCGTGGTCCTCCACCCGGCCCGGCCAGTCGCCGCAGGCGGCCCGGAGCTCCTCGGTATCGACCGCCGGATGCACCTGGATCTCGGTGACTCCCGGCTGCAGTTCGAACAGCGCCCGTTCCACCGTCCGCTGAGCGCCCGGCTTGGTGGCCACGAGATGGTCGGGGAAGACAACGCCCTCCTCGGCGGCCAGTTTGCGCAGCGGGAAGCCGATCATGCGCTGCGTCGTCTCTCCGGGGAGCCGCAGCGGGAGCCGGAAGTCGATGGCCAGCTCGAGGTAGGCGTCGAAGAACTCGG
>CAZCVW010000501.1:0-1946 GCA_964502185.1 uncultured Burkholderiales bacterium | reverse complement strand
GGTGGCTGCCGGCGGCGGGCACCGCCCACCTGCGCTCGCCGGCCGAGCAGCTCCGGCGCTTCGCCCGCTGGCCCGGGGCGGTGGAGCGCACCGTCGAGATCGCCCGGACTTGCGCTTTCGACCTGGCCATGGCCGCTCCCCACCTGCCCGACTTCCCCGTCCCGCCGGGCCACGACGAGATGAGCTGGCTGCGGGAGCTGGCCTGGAGAGGGGCCGACTACCGCTACCCGCCCGGCCACCCGAAGCACGCCGAGGCCGTCCGGCGCATCGCCGGCGAGCTCGACCTCATTTCCGAACTCGGTTTCGCCGGCTACTTCCTGCTCGTCCACGACATCGTCGAGTTCTGCCGCCGGGAGAACCTCTACTGCCAGGGCCGGGGCAGCGCCGCCAACTCGGCCGTCTGCTACGCGCTGGGGATCACCAAGGCCGACGCCGTGTCGCTCGGTCTCCTCTTCGAACGGTTCCTCTCCCCGGAGCGGGACGGGCCGCCCGACATCGACCTCGACATCGAGCACGAGCGCCGGGAGGAGGCCATCCAGTACGTCTACCGCCGATACGGGCGGGACCGGGCCGCCCAGGTGGCCAACGTGATCACCTACCGGCCGCGCTCGGCGCTGCGGGAGATGGCGAAGGCGTGCGGCCTGTCGCCGGGGGCGGCCGACGCCGTGGCCAAGTCGGTGGACGGCTGGACGATGCGCGACGCAGAGGCAGAAGCAGGGACAGCCCTGGACGAATTGGGCACCATCCCGCCCCGGGTGCTCGACCTGGCCAAGCAGGTGCAGGGTTTTCCCCGCCACCTCGGCATCCACTCCGGTGGCATGGTCATCGCCGATCGGCCCCTCACCGAGTACTGCCCGGTGGAGTGGGCGGCCATGGAGGGGCGGTCGGTGCTCCAGTGGGACAAGGACGACTGCGCCGCCGCTGGCCTGGTGAAGTTCGACCTGCTCGGCCTCGGGATGCTGACCATGCTCCACAAGGCCGTGGACATGGTTGAGCAGTACAGAGGCACAGCGATCGACCTGGCCACCATCCCCCAGGAGGACGCCGTCTACGACCTCCTGTGCGACGCCGACACCGTCGGGATCTTCCAGGTGGAGAGCCGGGCCCAGATGGCCACCCTGCCCCGGCTCCGGCCCCGGGTCTTCTACGACCTCGTGGTCGAGGTGGCCCTCATCCGCCCCGGCCCGATCCAGGGCGGCTCCGTCCACCCCTACATCCGCCGGCGCCGGGGCGAGGAGCCGGTCACCTACCTTCACCCTCTACTGGAGAGTTCACTGGCCAAGACGCTGGGCGTACCGCTGTTCCAGGAACAGCTCATGCAGATGGCCATCGACGTGGCCGGGTTCACCCCGGGCGAGGCCGACCAGCTCCGCCAGGCCATGGGCTCCAAGCGTTCCCACGAGCGGATGGCCGTCATGCGGGCCCGCCTGATGGACGGCATGGCCGCCAACGGGATCACCGGCGAGGTGGCCGAGGCGATCGCCCACAAGCTCGAGGCGTTCGCCGACTTCGGCTTCCCGGAGAGCCACTCGGTCTCCTTCGCCTACCTCGTCTACTCCAGTTCGTGGATGAAGCTGCACTACCCGGCCGAATTCACCGCCGCCCTGCTCAACTCCCAGCCGATGGGCTTCTATTCGCCGCACACGATCGTGCGCGACGCCCGGCGCCACGGCGTCGAGACGAAGGGTCCGGATCTCAACGTCTCCCGCACCGACTGCACGCTCGAACGCCACGCAGATTCCTTCGCCGTGCGGGTCGGGCTGCGCTACGTCCGCAACCTGGGTGACGCCCTGCTGGAACGCATCGAGACCGAGAAGGAGATCGGCGGCCCCTTCGCCGACCTGGAGGACTTCGCCCGCCGCACGGCGGCCCCGACCCCGGCGCTGGAAGCCCTGGCCACCGCCGGCGCCTGCACCGGCTGCTTCGGCCTCTCCCGCCGGGACGCC
>CAZCVW010000500.1:0-1946 GCA_964502185.1 uncultured Burkholderiales bacterium | reverse complement strand
TAGTGTCCAGACCCTTCGCTCCCGGCCACGCGAAAGTGATGACCAACGGGCGCCGGCTCCGGAAACGGGCCTGAGCCGGCCGGCAACACCGGACCAAGGAGGAACAACATGGCCGTCGTGATCATGGCCGACACACCCGGCATGACCGTCGAGCAGTACGAGGCCGTCATCGCCGACATCGGGCTGGCCGAGAAGCTTCCTCCGGGCTGCCAGGCCCACATCGCCGGTCCCGGCCCCGACGGGGCCTGGCGGGTCATCACCGTCTGGGACGACCTCGACACGGCCCGGGATTACATAACCACGACCGTACGCCCGGCCTGGGAGCGGGCCGGTGTCACACCCCCGAGCGCCCCGCCGGTCAACTGGCCGCTCCACAATCTCGTCCTCTAGCGGGATCAGAGCCGGTCGACCGCGGTGATGCGGACGACGGCGGTGCCGACCTCGTCGGAGGCGGCGAGGTCGACCTCGGCGCTGATGCCCCAGTCGTGGTCGCCGGCCGGGTCCTCGAGGATCTGGCGGACGTGCCAGCCGCCCGGCTCCTCGTCGATCATCAGCAGGGCCGGGCCCCGGGCGTCGGGTCCGGTGCCGATGTCGGCGTGCTCCGCGAAGTAGCCGGCGAGGGCGTCGGCCCAGCGCTCCGCCGGCCAGCCGGCGTCTACGTCGAGCTCGCCCAAGACGTCGAAGCGCCGGAGGGCGGCCAGTTCGACACGACGGAAGAGCTCGTTGCGGACCAGCACGCGGAAGGCCCGGGCGTTGGCCGTCACCGGCGGGGGTGTCGCCACGGCTGCGCCCGGGCCGCCGACCGTGACGGCGAGGAGCGGGTTTTGCAGCCGCTCCCACTCGTCAAGCAGGCTCGAGTCGACCTGGCGGACCAGCTCCCCCAGCCACTCGGTGAGGTCGTAGAGCTCCTCGGTCTTGGCGTCTTCGGGCACGGTCTGGGTGAGCGCCTTGTAGGCGTCGGACAGGTAGCGCAGCACCAGACCCTCGGAGCGGGCCAGGTTGTAGTGGGCGACGTAGTCGCCGAAGGTCATGGCCCGCTCGTAGAGGTCCCGGGCCACCGACTTCGCCTCGACGGCGTAGTCGGCGACCCAGGGGTGGCCCCGGCGGTAGGCGTCGAAGGCGACCTCGAGAAGGTCGGCCAGGGGCCTCGGATAGGTGACGGAGTCGAGGCGCTCCATGCGCTCGTCGTACTCGACGCCGTCGGCCTTCATCTGGGCGACGGCCTCGCCGCGGGCTTTGTACTCCTGGGCGGCGAGGATCTGGCGCGGGTTCTCGAGCGTCGCTTCGACCACGGAGAGGACGTCGAGGGCGTAGGTCGGTGACTCCCGGTCGAGGAGCTCGAGAGCCTCGACCGCGAAGGGCGAGAGCGGCTGGTTGAGGGCGAAGTCGGCCTGGAGGTCGACGGTGAGGCGCACGCGGCGTCCGTCGGCGTCGGGCTCGGCGAGGCGTTCCACGACGCCGGCGGCGAGCAGGGCCCGGTAGATGGCGATGGCCCGGCGGATGTGGCGCCGCTGCGCCGGGCGGGACTCGTGGTTGTCGGTCAGGAGGTGGCGCATGGCGGCAAAGGCGTCGCCGGGCCGGGCGACGACGTTGAGCACCATGGCGTGGCTCACGGCGAAGCTCGACGTGAGCGGCTCGGGCGGGGCGGCCACCAGCCGCTCGAAGGTGGGCACGCCCCAGGAGACGAACCGCTCGGGCGGCTTCTTGCGGATGACCTTGCGCCGCGCTTTCGGGTCGTCGCCCGCCTTGGCCAGGGCCCGCTCGTTGTCGATGACGTGGTCGGGGGCCTGCACGGCGACCGTGCCGGCGATGTCGAACCCGGCCCGTCCGGCCCGGCCGGCGATCTGGTGGAACTCCCGGGCCGACAGGGTCCGGACCTTCGACCCGTCGTACTTCGACAGGGCCGTGAAGACCACCGTGCGGATGGGGACGTTGATGCCGACGCC
>CAZCVW010000499.1:0-1948 GCA_964502185.1 uncultured Burkholderiales bacterium | reverse complement strand
GAAGCAGGCGTAACCCCCCACGTCGTCGCCGGCGAGGTCGCCGACCTCCGCCCAGGCCTCCAGGAAGCGGGGCCAGCGGACCACCACGGCGGCCACCCGGTCCCGCCGGCCGTCGGCGTCACCGGAGACCGCGGCGTCGAGCGCGCCCCGCTCGTCGGGGGCTGCCGGGGGCAGCACCGTCTCGGGAGGTCCGCTGCCCGACAGGTGAACCGGTGAATCGCCCATAAGGGCAATCTACGCCCGAAAAGGCCCGCTTATGGGCAATCGGGCAGGTGAGGGGTGCGGTCACGCCGTACCCTTGTCAGATGCGACGGTTGCTCCCCCTGGCGCTGGTCGCCTATCTGCTCGTCTTCGTGGCCCCCCGGGCGGAGGCGTGCACGTGCACGACCTTCGACACGCGCCAGGCGCTCTCCGAGTCCCCGGCGGCATTCATCGGCACGGTGATCGACCGCGTCGAACCCCCCGCCCCCGCCGAAGGCGAGCCCGCCCCGGCCAACAACGACGTGACCTACCGGTTCCGGGTCGAGCAGCTGGTCAAGGGGCCCCTCGGGTCCGAAGTCACGGTGCAGTCGCCGGCCGACGCCGCCTCCTGCGGTATCTCGGCGCCGTCCGAGCGGAGCGTCGCTCTGCTCCTGTCCGAGCGGGACGGCCAGTGGCAGGCGAGTCTCTGCCGCCAGCCCAGCGCCGAGCGGCTCCTGCGGGCCGCCCAACCGCTGCCCGAACCCGACGGAGCGCTCCCTCCCGACCTGGTGATCGGTACGACTTACGGCCCGGGCCGCTCCGTCGCGCTCGAATTCGACGGCCGGGTCGCGGCCCTGGGCTCGGGGCCGGGGACCACCGTCACGCTGTCGGTCTGCCCGGGCCGGGAGCGCCTCGTGGAGCTGTTCTGGCTCCGCAACCCGGACGGCAGCCAGACGACCGGCGTGGCCGTCCGCCGGCTGGCCACCATGAGAACCGAAGCCCAGTACCTGCTCTCCGACCGCCGTGACCTGCCCGAGGCGGCCGCCTGCCGGGACATCGACGGGCGCGAGGTCATGCTGTTCAGCCGGGACGCGTCGGGGGCGGAGCCGCTCGCTCGCATCCTGCGGGTGGTCGACGGTGCCGCCGGCGTGGTCTGGGAGGGCCCGGCGCCCAAGGCCGCCGCCTTCGGCCCCGGGGGTAAGACGGCGTACCTGAACCTGGCCCCGGAGGGCGAGGAGGTGGCCGCCGTGGACCTTTCCGGCCCGGACGGCGCGGCGCCCGCCGTCCGCTCGGTGACCCGGGTGCCGGCCGGGTCCGGTCCGATGACCGTCAGCCCGGACGAGCGCCGCCTGGCCACCGTGGCCTACGCCGAGAACCGGGCGTCCCGGGCCGTGATGGTGGATCTCGGCGTATCCCCGGCCACGATCACCGACGTCGACCTGGGCGGCGCCGGCATCAACGGCGAGATGGTCTGGGCGGGATCCGAGCGGGTCGTCTTCACGCCGAGGCTCCGGCCCGCCGAGCCGGTCCGGGTCTACGACACCAACCTGTTGCTCCTTTCCGCCTGGACGGGGTGGACCGCCGAGCGCTCCGTCGTCGCCGGCGGTCGCCTCTTCGGCGTCAGCCAGGGCGCCGTGCGCTCCGCCCTCCTGCTCACCGGGCCCGCCTCGGTGATCCGGGAGTTGGAGGACGCCCTCGTCTTCGCCATCGTCGACGTATCCGCCGAGCCGCCCGGGGACGACCGGGAGGGGGCGGGCGATCCGGCGCCGTCGACCACGACCACGACCGCGGTGCCGAAGACGACGGCGACGGGCCCACCGACGAGCACGACGACGACCACGGTGGCCCCCACGACGACCACGGCGACCAGCCCGTCCGGCCCACCCGCGCCCGAACCAGACCCGCCGTCCGATCAGGCGGCTCCCGCCGCCCGCTCAGGTGACGGCGGCCCGGATGGCGGCGGTGGCGGCGGCGGGGGGATGACGGC
>CAZCVW010000498.1:0-1969 GCA_964502185.1 uncultured Burkholderiales bacterium | reverse complement strand
GCCGGCGCCGCCGCGGCCCCGGTTTGGGTCCCGCCCGCGGCGGTGACCGGCGTCCTGCCGTTCAAGCCGGACGGCGACTGGGTCGCCCCCGGCCTCCGCCCGCGCTGGACGGGCGTCGGGTCGATGGTGGTGAAGCCGCTCCCGGGACGCCAGCCCGTGGTGCCGGCCGCCTGGTCGGAGTCGGCCCCGCCGTCGGGCAGCAGCGCCAGCAGGAGCAGGACGGTCGACGCCACCGCCAGCATGTAGCGGTAACGGGCCAGCCCCTTGGCCAGGGAGGTCAGGACGGCGCTTCGGTCGGGCATGGGGCGATGATCCCAGAGACACGCCGGGCCACGAAAGTGAGGTCACGGCCGTCGAGCACGACCACCCCGGCGGCCCCGGACGGCCAGCAGCGCCTCCGATCGGGTGAGGGCCGCCGTCCGGGCCCGCTCGATGTCGGCGTTCACGAACTGGCCGGCGGAGGCGAGGAGGAACCCGGCGATGAGGAGCATCGGGCAGAGAGCGAGCAGCGCCGGACGGATCCCGGAACTGTCGGCCACCGCCCCGATGATCGGGAAGAGGACGAGCCCCGGGAGGATCCACAACGCCGAGATGGCGAACCCGAGGGAGCGCGCCCGGGGCGGCATGGCCAGCGAGAGGACGGCGTAGGTGCCGGGGCTGAGGACGGCGGCGGCCGCCGCGATCACCATGTGCATGATGATCACGAGGGACAGGTAGGGCGTCACCGACAGCAGGGCGAAGCTGCCCGCCACCACCACGCCCACCAGGGCCATGAAGCGCAGCACCAGCGCCGGGTCCCGGACCAGGAGCCGGTTGGCGATGGGGACGCCGGCCAGCAGGCCGATGATCTGGGCCGGTTCGGTGACGGCCGAGGCGAACCCCCGCTGCGCCGAGTTGAGGCCGAACTCCTGGTCGTAGAAGTTCGAGAACAGGGCCCCGAAGCCGATGATGACGGAGGCGGCGAACGGGAGCGAGTACCAGATCCGGCGCAGGCTCCGCACGCCCCACAGGAGCCGCCAGCCCTCGGCGAACGTCGGGGGCGTGTCCTCCGTCGTCGCGGCCTCTTCGGACGCCCCCACCGCCCGGCGCTCGTGTACGCCCCGCACCGGCTCCCGGAGCCGCAGGGCGAGGGCGACGAAGACCATGGTGGGGACGGCGAAGATGATGAACGGCGCCCGCCAGCCGAAGAAGTAGGCCAGCACCCCGGCCATGAGCGGACCGAGAAACTGGCCCACCGAGTTGGCCGCCCGGTGGGTGCCGTAGACCTTGGGCCGCACCTCGGGCGGGTAGTAGTCGGCCAGGAGCGAGAAGTGGGTGGGCGTCGTCACGGCCCGCCCGACGCCGGCCCCGGTGCGGGCCACCGTCAGCAAACCGACCGAGGGGGCCAGCCCCGACAGGAACGAGAAGCCGCCCCACAGCCCGGCGCCGGCGGTGGCGATCCGTACCCGGGAGCGGCGGTCGGCCCAGTAGGCGAGGGGCAGGCCGAGCAGGATGGCGAGGGCCTCCACCCCCGAGATGAGCGCCAGTACCCCGGAGAGCTTCAAGCCGAAGTGGTCGCCGATCTCCGGGCTCAGCACGTTGAAGGCGGTGCGGTCGAGTTCGTCGACCGCGTTGAGGCCGAACAACACGCCGAGCGGGAACAGCGGCGCCCCCTCGGTGACCCCGGCCGTGACCCGGCGGGTGACGATCGAAAGCCGGGCCCAGTCCGGGTAGGCCCAGTCGCGGTAGGCGCGGAGTCTCACCGCCTGCGGAGGTTAGGCGCGTGAGAGACCCGCTTGGGGAGCGGGTCTCTCACGTCCTGCGGGGGGTGGTGGGCTAGCGGCGGGAGCCGGCCGTCTTTGACGCGTTGGCCGCGGCCCTCTTCGCGTTGGCGGGAGCTCGCTTGGCCGCCGCCGGAGCCTGTTTGGCCACTGTCTTGGCCACGGCGGGCTTGGCCACGGCGGGCTTGGCCACGGCGGGCTTGGCCACG
>CAZCVW010000497.1:0-1974 GCA_964502185.1 uncultured Burkholderiales bacterium | reverse complement strand
ACGCCCCACATGACGGCCATCTTCGGCGCCTTCAACCGGCACCAGATCGCCTGCGTCCCGCCCGTCGGCCCCGCCGTCCAGAACGGCGGCTGCGCAGACGGCCCGAGCGCGGCTCCGGTGCTCACGGTGACGGCCTCGGGCAACGCGGCGCAGCTCAGTTGGAACGCGGTCGGCGGGGCCGAGAAATACCTGGTCTTCCGCACCGAGGGCGTGAAGGGCTGCGACTTCGGCAAGGTGCAGATCGCCGAAACCACGGCCACGCAGTACACCGACAGCAGCGGCCTCCTGGACGGCTTCACCTACTTCTACAGCGTGATGCCCGTGGGGTCGTCCGCGTCCTGCCAGGGTCGCATGAGCGCCTGCGCTTCGGTGACGGTGGCGCCCAAACCCTCCGAGGCGCTGGCCGCGCTCGCTTTCCACGAAGTCCCGAACGCCTTCAGCATCCTCACCGGCGACGGGGACGACTTCCTCGACAACTGCGAGATCGGCCAGTTCTCCTTCCAGGTGGAGAACGCGGGGACCGTCGATCTGCAGAACGTGCAGCTCGTGAGGGTCACTCCGATCTCCAACCATCCGGCGACCGAGATCCTGACCCCCTTGCCCTCTCTGCTGGCCGCCACGCTCACCGGCGGGGCCTGCGGCAGCCCGCAGTCCACCGCACCGGCCACCTTCCGTTTCGTGCCCCAGGGTCTGTCCCCTGACGACACGCTGGAGTTCGAGTTCGAAGTACAGGGGACGAGCCCGTCCGGCCCCATCAGCCTGGTCGGCCGGATCCAGCGGACGGGGACCGAAAGCGACTTCCAATTCATGGCGTCGAAGACCTTCACCTTCGAGACTGGACTCGACGGCTGGAAGATCGTCAACGGCACCTACACCCGGCAGTCGCCGGGGGCCAATGCGACCTTGTTCCACCTGGCCTCCTCTTCGCTCGAGGAGGGACAGTGTGACCAGATCCGGTCGCCGGAGATCCGCCTCCGCACGAGCTCGACCCTCTCCCTCTTCAACCAGTTCTCCACCGAGCCCGCGACCCCCCTCGGCGCCTACGACCGGGCCAACGTGGGGATCTTCGACAGCGAGGTGGGAAGCCGGACGACGGTGTCCCCGGACGGCGGGCGCCTCTACAACGTCTCCGGCAGCGGCGGGGTCTGCGTGACCCAGGGGCAGGCGGGCTGGGCCGGCGCGGGTCCGGGCTTCCTCCCCAGCAGCTGGTCGGCGGCGGCCCTTCAGTCCGGCGCCTTTGCCGGGCGGCGCGTGCGCCTGGACGTCACCTACGGTACCGATCCCCTGGTGCAGTTGGCGGGCTTCCAGTTCGACGAGGTGACCCTGACCAACATCGACCTCCAGGTGGCCGACACGCACAGCAACTCGTGCGGGACTCCTCCCCAGGTCGTGGCCAACGACGATTCGGCGGCAACCACGCTCGGCACCCCGGTCACCATCAACGTGGTCGCGAACGACTTCACCCAGAACCCGCCGCTCACCGTGGTGAGCGTCACCGATCCCCCGGGCGGCTCGGCGGTGAACAACGGCGACGGGACCGTGACCTACACTCCCGCTCCGGGCTTCACCGGCACGGACAGCTTCGCCTACACGGTCCAGGACGCCGGGGGCAACGCCGACAGCGCCACCGTCACCGTCACCGTGACCGGAGGGGTGGGCCCGTGCGCCGAGCCGGGGATCACCGTCCTCACCGATCCTTCCGGCGACGCCACGAGCCAACAGCCCGCGCACGACGTCCAGAAGCTACAGGTCGCGCAACCCAGCGCGCTCGGGGCCGAGAAGTTCGTGTTCACCTTGAAGATGGCGAGCCTGGCCAGCCCGACCGCCAGCACCACGTGGCCCGTCGTCTTCCGCACCCCCGACGGTGTGGAGCGCTTCGTCAAGATGGCCACGAGTCCCCAGGGCGTGGTGAGCTTTGCCCATGGCACGGGCATCAACCCGGCGGCGGCGGGCACCCCCGCCGACCCCGCCAGC
>CAZCVW010000496.1:0-2013 GCA_964502185.1 uncultured Burkholderiales bacterium | reverse complement strand
CCGAGCGGCTCGTGCCCGCCCTGCGCCAGACGCCCGACGAGATCGCCAACGTCCTGGCCGCTCTCGACGGCCGGTACGTCCCGGCCGGCCCGAGCGGGGCGCCGACCCGGGGCGGCGCCCACGTGCTGCCCACCGGGCGGAACTTCTATTCCGTCGATCCCAAGGCGCTGCCGTCGCCGCTGTCGTGGGACGTCGGCTGTCGCCTGGCCGACGCGCTGGTCGAGCGGCACCGCGCCGAGACGGGTGCGGTGCCCCGCACCGTCGGCCTCGTGCTGTGGGGCACCGCCGCCATGCGCACCGGCGGCGACGATGCCGCCCAGGCCCTGGCCCTCATGGGCGTCCGGCCCGTCTGGGAGCCCGAGTCCCGCCGGGTCACCGGGCTCGAGCCCATTGCCCTGGCCGAACTGGGCCGGCCCCGCGTCGACGTGACGCTGCGCATTTCCGGCTTCTTCCGCGATGCCTTCCCCCACCTGGTGGCGTTGCTCGACGACGCCGTCCGCCTCGTCGCCGCCCTCGACGAACCGGAGGCCGACAACCCGTTGCGGGCTGCCGGCCCAAACGCTGATGGCACACTGGACGCCCGCATCTTCGGCCCCCCGCCCGGGGGTTACGGTTCGGGGATCCTGCCGGTGCTGGAACGAGGGTCGTGGCGCACCGACGCGGACCTGGCCGAGGTCTACCTGGCCTGGTCCGGGTTCGCCTACCGGCGCGGCTCGATGGGTGAACCCGCCCCCGACGCCATGCGCCGCCGCTTCGCCGCCATCGAGGTGGCGGTTAAGAACCAGGACAACCGCGAGCACGACATCTTCGACTCCGACGACTACCTCCAGGACCACGGCGGGATGGTGGCGGCCGTGCGGGCGCTGACGGGCCGGGCCCCCCGGGCCTGGTTTGGCGACAGTTCCGACCCGGCCGCCCCGGCCGTACGGAGCCTGGCCGAAGAGGCCGCCCGGGTGGTGCGCTCCCGGGTGCTCAACCCCCGCTGGATCGGCGCAATGAAACGCCACGGCTACAAGGGCGCCTTCGAGCTGGCCGCCACCGTCGACTACCTCTTCGGCTACGACGCCACCACCGGAGTGGTGGAGGACTGGATGTACGAGCGGGTCACCGACGCCTACGTGGCCGACCCCGACATGCGGAAGTTCTTCGCCGAGTCCAACCCGTGGGCGCTGCGGTCCATCGCCGAGCGGCTCCTGGAAGCGGGCCGGCGGGGCCTGTGGGAAGCTCCGAGCGACGCCGCCCGGTCGGCCCTGGAAGAGGCCGTGCTGGAGGCCGAGGGTTGGGAGGAGGCCAAGACATGAGTGGGCCGGTACATGAATAAGCCAGCCGTGAGTATTGATCGGCGCTTCCCGTTCTCGGCCGTGGTCGGGCTCGACGACGCCCGCCTCGCCCTCCTCCTCGCCGCCGTCGACCCTCACATCGGCGGTGTGCTGCTGCGGGGCGACAAGGGGTCGGCCAAGTCCACCCTGGCCCGGGGCCTGGCCGGCCTGCTCCCCGAGGGCGCTCCGTTCGTGGAGCTGCCCGTGGGTGCGACCGAGGACCGGGTGGTCGGCTCGCTCGACGTCGGCGCCGCCCTCGGCGCCAGCGACCGGCCCAGCGAGGTCCGGCTCAAGCCCGGGCTGCTGGCCGCCGCCCACGGCGGGGTCCTGTACATCGACGAGGTCAACCTGCTGCCCGACCATCTCGTCGACGTGCTCCTCGACGCCGCCGCCTCCGGCGTCCACCGGGTGGAGCGCGATGGGATCAGCCACACCCAGGCCGCCCGCTTCGTACTGGTCGGATCCATGAACCCGGAGGAGGGTGAGCTCCGCCCCCAGCTGCTCGACCGCTTCGGCCTGGCCGTGGAGGTGCGGGCGCCGTCGGACCCGGCGCTCCGGGCCCAGGTCGTCACCCGGCGCCTGGCCTACGAGGCCGGGGCCGTTGTAGGCGGCGACGAAGACGCAGAGCTGGCCGGGCGCCTGGGCCGCGCGGCCCCGGCCGCCCTGCCCACCGCCGTGATCGAGTTCGCCACCC
>CAZCVW010000495.1:0-2021 GCA_964502185.1 uncultured Burkholderiales bacterium | reverse complement strand
GACCGGCCCCGCCCGCCCAGCTGGCGGCTGTCCCCGTGGGCGGTGGCCCAGTACCTCCTCGGCGGCAGGCTCCCCGACGGCACCGAGATCAGCCCCAAGTACGTCGGCCAGCGCCGCCTGATCGAGGTGGCCGTGGCCACGCTGGCCACCGACCGGGCGCTGCTCCTCCTCGGCGTGCCCGGCACGGCCAAGACGTGGGTGTCGGAACACCTGGCCGCCGCCGTCTCGGGCGACTCGACCCTGCTCGTGCAGGGCACGTCGGGCACGCCCGAGGAGGCCATCCGCTACGGCTGGAACTACGCCCGGCTCCTGGCCGAGGGCCCGTCCCGGGCGGCGGTGGTGGCCAGCCCGGTCATGCGGGCCATGGAACGGGGTGCCATCGCCCGTATCGAAGAGCTGACCCGTATCCCGTCGGACGTACAGGATGCGCTCATCACGATCCTATCCGAGAAGACGCTGCCGATCCCGGAGCTCGACGACGAGGTGCAGGCCCGCCGGGGCTTCAACGTGATCGCCACCGCCAACGACCGGGACCGGGGCGTCAACGAGCTGTCGTCCGCCCTCAAGCGCCGGTTCAACACGGTGGTGCTGCCGTTGCCCGCCGACCCGGAGGAGGAGGTCGGCATCGTCTCCCGCCGGGTCGCCGACCTCGGCGCCGCCCTCGGCCTCCCCACCGAACTCGACGCCCTGGCCGAGATCCGCCGGGTCGTCACCATCTTCCGGGAACTGCGCTCCGGGATCACGGCCGACGGGCGCACCAAGCTGAAGTCGCCCACCGCCACCCTGTCCACCGCCGAGGCGATCTCGGTGGTCACCAGCGGCGCCGCGTTGGCGGCCCACTTCGGCGACGGTGTGATGTCGGCCGCCGACGTCGCCGCCGGCCTCACCGGCGCCGTGGTCAAGGACCCCACCGCCGACGCCATCGTGTGGGCCGAGTACCTGGAAACCGTCGTCCGGGAACGCCCCGGCTGGGACGACCTCTACCGCGCCTGCCGGGAACTGGCGTGATGCCGGCCGGTGGGCGTCCCCAGGTGATGGCGCTGATCTGCACATGTTGCGGGAAAGCGCCAGAGCCTCGCCGCGCATGACCGGCCAGGTCCACGTCCTCGGCGTGCGGCACCACGGCCCCGGCTCGGCCCGGGCGGTGGCCGAGGCCCTGGCCCAGCTCCAGCCCGACGCCGTCCTCATCGAGGGGGCGCCGGAGCTCGACAAGGTCGCCGCGCTGGCCGCCGACCCCGGCATGGTCCCGCCCGTCGCCGGCCTCGTCTACGCCGTCGACGAACCCCGCCGGGCCGTGTTCTACCCGCTGGCCACCTTCTCGCCCGAGTGGGTGGCGCTGCGCTGGGCGCTTGCCGCCGGCGTCCCAGTCCGGTTCTGCGACCTGCCCGCCGCCCATTCGCTGGCGCTGGACCGCGATGCCACCGGGCCGGCAACGGTGCCCCGGGACGGGTTGCGGCCTCGGGACGATCCCATCGGCGCCCTCGCCGCCGCGGCCGGGTACGACGACCCGGAGCGGTGGTGGGAGGACGTCATCGAGCACCGCTACCACGGTGCCGAGCTGTTCGGAGCGGTGGCCGAGGCGATGGGGGCCCTGCGGGCGGCCGACGTCGAAGCCGCCGCCCGTGGTGAGGACGCCGACGAAGAAGACGACGAGCACAACGAACGCCGGGAAGCCGCCATGCGCAAGGCGATCCGGGCCACCCTCGCCTCCGGCGCGCCGCGGCTGGCGGTCGTCTGCGGCGCCTGGCACGCCCCGGCGCTGCACCCCGACGCCTTCCCGACGACGGCCGCCGACAACGCCCGCCTCAAAGGCCTGCCCAAGCTCAAGGTGGCCGCCACCTGGGTGCCGTGGACTTCGGCGCTGCTGGCCCGCCGCTCGGGTTACGGGGCCGGGGTCGACTCGCCGGGCTGGTACCACCACCTCTCCACCGCGCAGGACGCCGCCCCGACCCGGTTCATGGTCCGGGCCGCCCGCCTGCTGCGGGACCGGGGCCACGACGTCAGCCCGGCAGCCACGGTGG
>CAZCVW010000494.1:0-2021 GCA_964502185.1 uncultured Burkholderiales bacterium | reverse complement strand
ACTTCGACAGGGCCGTGAAGACCACCGTGCGGATGGGGACGTTGATGCCGACGCCGAGCGTGTCGGTGCCGCAGATCACTTTGAGGAGCCCGGCCTGGGCCAGGCGCTCGACCAGGCGGCGGTACTTGGGCAGCATCCCGGCGTGGTGGACCCCGATGCCGTGGCGGACGTAGCGGGTCAACGTCCGGCCGAACCCGGGGGCGAAGCGGAAGCCGCCGACGAGCTCGGCGATCCGGTCCTTCTCAGCCCGGGTGCACACGTTGACGCTCATGAGCGACTGGGCCCGCTCGACGGCGGCGGCCTGGGTGAAGTGGACGACGTAGACCGGAGCCTGGGCCGTGCCGAGGAGCTCCTCGATGGTCTCGTGGAGCGGGGTCATCCGGTACGAGTAGTAGAGCGGGACGGGCCGGGTGCCCGAGCTCACCACCGCCGTCGGCCGGCCGGTGCGCCGGGTCAGGTCCACCTCGAAGCGGGTGACGTCGCCGAGGGTGGCCGACATGAGGACGAACTGCGCCCGGGGCAGCTCCAGGATCGGCACCTGCCAGGCCCAGCCCCGGTCCGGGTCGGCGTAGAAGTGGAACTCGTCCATGACGACCTGGCCGACGTCGGCCTGCGCCCCGTCCCGCAGCGCGATGTTGGCCAGGACCTCGGCCGTGCAGCAGATGATCGGGGCACCGGCGTTGACCGTCGCGTCGCCTGTCATCATGCCGACGTTGTCCGTCCCGAAGGTGGCGCACAGGTCGAAGAACTTCTCCGAGACGAGCGCCTTGACGGGGGCGGTGTAGAAGCTGCGCGTGGGGCGGCCATCTCGGGGGACACCCCCGGGCCCCCGGGCATCTCGGGGGCGGGCGGCCCGGGCGGCGAGGGCGGCGAAGTGGGCGCCGGCCGCGACCAGGCTCTTGCCGGAGCCGGTGGGCGTGCTGACGATCACGTTCGAGCCCGAGACAACCTCGATCAGCGCTTCCTCCTGCGCCGGGTAGAGCGCCAGTCCGCGGCCCTCGGCCCAGGCCGAGAACGCGTTAAACAGGCTGTCGGGGTCGGACGTGGCGGGGAGGTGGTCGGTGAGCGTCATGGCTACCCATGCTGCCCGCTCCGGAGCGCAGGAACACACCGTCCGCCTCCGACGGCGGGGAGAGGGATCCGAGCCGCCGATGAACGTACCGATCCAAGCGTCGCTGCCGGCCGCGGCAGCAGGCTGTCCCCTGCGATGGAGGCGCTCGTCGGCGAGGAGGCTCGGCGCACCCGGCGGAGCAAGGGGGCGGTCATCGAAGCGCTTGCCGCCGAGGCACTCAAGACGCGGTTGTTTCCCGGCGTGGCGTTTCGTGGCGTGGACTGGTGCGGCTGTTCCTCGACGCCCACATCTCAGGGCGACGCATAGCCCGCCAACTGCGCGACCACGGCCATGACGTACGCGCCGCCGACGAGGAGTTGGGGACGCTTGCCGGCGTCGAGGGACGCATCTTCGTCACCTTCGACGTGGCCGACTTCGCCAGAATCGTGCACCGGTGGGCCGAGGACGGCCGGAACCACTCCGGCTGCGCCATCGTCGTCGGCATCGACCACTGCGAATTCGGGACCATCATCAGGCTCATCCTGGAGGTCCTCGCCAAGTGGCCGGACCACGGCGCCTGGCACGACTACACCTGCTTCGTCACGCGTCACGGATAAGCGGCCCAGCCCGCGCAGGCGGTGAAAGTCGCATCACCGGTAGACCGAGGCTGAGGTGGTCAGGGGCGTGCGATCGGTCCTATCCCCCGTCGATGACAAAGTTGTCTCCCAGGCTGTCAGGAACGGCGGCTCATGAGCCGCCGATTGAGAAGGAGCAAGGTCCAGGGCTTGGATGCGGTCGGCGACGACGCGGTGGGTGAAGCGGCGGGTGCCGTCGTCACGGATCCATTCCCGCTGGCCGAGGCGCCCCTCGAATTCGCCGGACCCGTGTGAAGATTCGACGCTTCCAAAGATGGCAGGTCTTCACTTCACCCGGCACGGGAGGGGCACCCCGAGGGCGAGGTGAAGAGCCC
>CAZCVW010000493.1:0-2030 GCA_964502185.1 uncultured Burkholderiales bacterium | reverse complement strand
CGGCCCGGCTGGCCTCGTCGAGGTCGGCGGCGGTGAGCCAGCCGTGGGGTTCGGCGTGGAGCACGGCCCGGCCGGGCGTGTCGGCGAAGCGGCGCGACCAGGCCCGGGGCAGTGTCCCTTCGGCCAGGAGGTCTGCGCCGGTGGGTTTCACTCCTCACGAACCTACCGGAGCGCCCCCCCACGGTGGCGGTGCAGAAGGCGCAGCGGGTGGCGTTGATCGGGATCGAGCTCAGGCAGTACGGGCAGTCCCGGGTGATGGACTCCACGTCGGGCTCGGTCCTGCGCTTGTTCATGAGCACGTTGACCGGCCGCACGATGAGGAAGTAAACCACCGCGGCGAGGATCACGAAGTTGATGATCTCGTCGAGCACCGCCCCGTAGAGGAAGTCCGAGCCGCCCATCTCGAAGGTGGAGAGGCGCAGGCTCGACGCGTCGCCCGGGATGGCGATCAGCGGCGTGACCAACCCCTTGACGATGATTTCGACCACCTTGCCGAAGGCGGCGCCGATCACCACCGCGACCGCCAGGTCGATCACGTTCCCTCTCAGGATGACGGACTTGAAGTCCTTGAGCATGGGATCCTCCAGTCGCCGGGTGATGGGCGCTTTGTATCTCACGTGCCGCGGGCCCCGCAGGGATACTTGGGGAGGATCCGCCCAAACGGGCGGCGAAGAGACACACGGGCACCAATCGGTCGGGCGAGGACGGGTGGGGCAGTGACGCGGCGCGGGGCAGCGATCTTCCTGGTGGTGGCAGCGGGGCTTCTGGGCGCGCTCGGGCCTGTGGCGCCGGCCGGCGCGTTCACCCGGGATGTCGAGATCCGGGACACTGGCTTCGGCGGTACGGCGAAGATCGCGCCGGGTGACACCGTTCGCTGGACCAACGCCGACAGCTTCAAGCACACCGTCACAGCCGAGGACCGGGGCCAGGACGGCCAGCGGCTGTTCGACTCGGGTGACCTGTACAGCGGCGACGTCTACTCCCACACCTTCACGGAGCCGGGCACCTACCGCTACTTCTGCCGGCAGCACACCACCATGAAGAGCGAGGTGGTGGTGGAAGGGGCGGGACCTCCCGCCACGACCAGTTCGAGCACCACGACCACCACGCCGGCGCCGACCACCACGACCACGACCGCCATTGGGGGACCGGCGCCGGAGCCGTCGACCACGACGACGACCGGCCGCTCGGCCCAAAGCCCAACGCCGACCAGCCCAACGACGACCAGCCCAACGACGACCAGCCCAACGCCGACCAGCCCAGCACCGAAGCAGCCGGTCACGACCAACGGACCGTCCAGCACCACGACCACCGCGGCGCCCTCCACCACTGCGCCGTCAACCAGCTCGAGCTCATCGAGCTCGTCGACCTCGTCGTCGACCTCCAGCTCGTCAACCAGTTCGACCACGGCGACGACGGCCCCGGCCGGGACCGGTGTGGCCTCGGCCGGAAACGTCGGGCCCCCGGCTGAGGGTGAGCCGGACGACCCTGTCCCGGAGGCGCTGCAGGCCACGCAGGCGTCGCGCTCGGCCGAGTCCGGATCGATGCGGTGGGCCACCGCCCTCGTCGTCGCCCTGATGCTGGCCTCGGGGGCGTTCGGCATCTGGTCGTTGTGGCGGCTGCGTCCCGGGAAGGCCGTGTAGACCGGACATTCCGGACAACCCGGACAAACCTCCCCGAGGTACGAAAGGGACAACAAGGATCTTCCCCACAAAGCGGGAGGAGTCGCCCTCCGGCATGCAGAAGTGAACCGGCAACCCAGGGTTCTTGCCAGGGTTCTTCTTCGGCAGCCAGGAGGGCCGTGTCACCGTCCGGAGCGCACCGTCTGACCGTCGTGAGCCTGTTGTTGGGCTTGCTCCTGGTCGAGCTGGTCGGATCGGAGACGGCCTCGTCGGCGCCGGACGGCGTCGAAGCCAGCAGCTCCTCCGCGCCCCGCGAGCCGCCCCCGGATCCGGGGCCGGGGCCGGACCCCACCCCGACGTCGGCCGAGCTGCCCCCGACGACCCGGGATGATCCGCCGCCGACGACCC
>CAZCVW010000492.1:0-2043 GCA_964502185.1 uncultured Burkholderiales bacterium | reverse complement strand
AGCGGCACCGTGGCCGCGCCCATGCAGGGCACCATCGTGAAGACGCTGGTGGCCGTGGGCGACGAGGTGGAAGTCGGTCAGGCCGTCGTCGTGCTCGAGGCCATGAAGATGGAGAACCACGTGAACGCCGAGCGAGCGGGGACCGTGGCCGAGGTCCGCGTCTCGCCCGGCGACAACGTGGGAACGGGCGACGTGCTGGTCGTGATCGAATGAGCTAGTTCACGACCACCATGCCCACCATGCCGACCGAGCCGTGGTGGACGCACGAGTACTCGTAGGTACCCGGAACCGCGAACGTGGCGGTGAAGGTGTTCTTGCCGCCGTCGGGCTTCACCAGTTGAGGCTCGGAGCCGTCGAAGCCGCCGGGCTCCTTCCCGTCGGTGCCGCCGACCTGGTCGCTCTCGAACGTGACCGAGTGGCAGTGGGGCAGGTCCCAGTGCCAGGTGACGGACTCTCCCGCCTTCACCTCGGACGTCGACGTCTGGGTGGCGTCGTCGTCGAATTGAAAACCCATCACCCTGACGCGGGCGGCGGAACCGCCCGGATCGGCCTGCAACGCGGCGCCGCAGTCGCCGCCGGGATCACCGGGAGCGAGCGGGAAGAGGTGGATGGCCCCGGCCGGGAGGGCGAGCATCCCCACTGCGGTTACCACGGCGGCCATGACGAATATCGGGAGCGGAGTACGACGGAAAACCATGGTTGCCTCCCCTGGCCCTGCGTGTTGTCTCAGCGTGTCTCAGTCCAGTTTGCCCCGAAACGGGCTACTCAGCAGCGTCGGAGAGAGATTCCGACAGCGCCGGGTGCACCAGGAGGGAGTCGACGAGGTCGCCGACCTTCAGGTTGCAGGTGACGGCCACGGCCAGCACCGAGATCAGCTCGGCGGCGCCCCGACCGACGATGGACCCCCCCAGCACGACCCCGGTGGCCGGGTCGGAGATGATCTTCACGAAGCCCCGGGAGTCGCCCTCGATGAGCGCCTTGGCGTTGGCCGAGAAGGGCACCTTGGTGACCCGGAGCTTCCGCCCCTGGGCGAACGCCTCCGCTTCGGCCACCCCCACGTCGGCGATCTCCGGCTCGGTGAAGATGGCCGAGGCGGCCTTGTCGTAGTCGAGATGGCGGTGGCTGCGGGTGTGCAGTCCCATGACGTGCTCGCCGATCTTGCGGCCCTGCATGGACGCCACCGACGACAGCGGCAGCTTCCCGGACAGATCGCCGGCCGAATAGATGTGGCCCACGTTGGACTGGAGGTGCTGGTTGACCGGCACGAAGCCGCCCTCGTCGACGTGGACGCCGGCGGTGTCGAGATGCAACCCGTCCGAGTTGGGGATCGAACCCACGGCCAGCACGGCGTGGGTTCCCTGCACCACCCGGCCGTCGTGGCAGCGGACGGCCAGTTTGGGGCCGTCGACGTCGATGCCGGCGGCCCGGGCGCCCTTGTAGAGCGCCACTTCCCGGCGGACGAACTCGGCCTCGAGGGCGGCCGCCACCTCCGGGTCCTTGCCCGGCAGCACCTGCTGGCGGGAGACGATCAGGCTGACCTGCGAACCCAGCGACCGGAACATGTGGGCGAACTCGACGCCGGTCACGCCGGAGCCGATGACCACGAGGTGGCCGGGGATCTCCGGCGGAGGGTAGGCCTGGCGGGTGATGAGGATCCGTTCCCCGTCGACCTCGGCCCAGTCGGGGATGCGGGGCCGGGAGCCGGTGGCCACGAGGATGGCGTCAGCCTCGATCTCCTCCACCCCGGTGGCGGTCTCGGCGATGACCTCGTTGGGGCCTTTGAGGCGCCCGGAGCCGGCGATGAGCCGCACGCCCTGGGAGGTGAGGAGCTCGGTGACGGCGTGGTGCAGGCGGGCTTCGATGGAGGCGATCCGCTCCCGCAACGCCTCGAGGTCGAGACGGGCTTCGGCGGCGAGGCCCATGGCCCGGGCCCGCTCGAACTCGGTGAGGGCGCCGCCGGTGGCGATCATGGCCTTGGACGGGATGCAGTCCCACAGGTGGGCGGCGCCGCCGAGCACGTCCCGCTCGATCAGGGTCACGTCG
>CAZCVW010000491.1:0-2047 GCA_964502185.1 uncultured Burkholderiales bacterium | reverse complement strand
CGCCCCGCTCCGGGCCGCCGCCCCCGACCTCAGCGCCGCGCTCGGTGAACTCCCCGGGGCCACCGCCGAGCTGCGGGGCCTGCTGCCCTCGCTCGACGTCGCCCTCCAGCGGGCGCCCGACACCCTGACCCGGACGCCGCCCTTCGCCCGGGACGTGTCTGCCTTCGTGCCGCCCGCCCGTACGCTCCTGGCCGACGTGAACCCGATGCTCGCCTACCTCGCCCCCTACGGGAGGGACCTGGCCGGTTTCGTGGCCAACGCGGCCCAGGCCGCCAACGCCGCCGACCCGGCCGGGAAGTACCTGCGGATCCTGGTGATCCTGAACGAGAAGTCGTTCAGCGGTGACCTCCCCGTCTCGACGCAGGGCGGGCTCACCGAGAAGTCGAACGCGTACCCGAAGCCGGGGACAGCCGAGACGCCCAGCCAGTTCAGCGGATCGGTACCCCGCGTGGAGGAGGAGCCCTGAGCCGCAAGCTGGCGCGGGTCGGCGGTGTGCTCACCCTCCTCATCGTCCTCGTCATGGTCATCGCCCTCGGCACCGGCCTGCGGTCGCTGTCGGTCGACACCTCGGTCGGTTCGCTGGTACCGGCCGGCGATTCAGTGGTAGAGGCGTGGCAGGACACCCAGGCCTCCTTCGGCGGTGACCCGGTGGTGGTGCTCTTCCGGGGCGAGGGTGGAGGTGACCTCCTCGGCCCGGAACCGATCGGCCGGCTGGTCGCCCTCGAAGGCGAGTTGGCCCGCCTGCCCGACGTGGCCGTGGTCTACGGCCCCGGCACGGCCCTTAACCAGATCGCCATCCAGGTGAACCAGCTACTGGTCACCGTGACCGCGCGGAGGGACGGCCTCCGCTCCGAGGCCGAGTCCACCGCCCGGGCCCGGGGCGCCTCGGAGGTCGCCGCCCAAGCGGCCGGCGACGAGGCCGTGGCCGCCTACGAGGCCCGCTACGGCTCGCTGGTGGTGGCCGGCCTGCCGCTCGGGCTGCCGACCCTGCACAATCCCGGCTTCGCCCGCGGCGTGTTCCTGGACGACGAGGGACGGGCCCGCCCGCCGCTGCGCTGGATCGTGCCCGACGGCCAGCACGCCGCCGTCTACGTCCGGCCCCGCGAGAACCTCGACCAGGACGAGGTGGAACGGCTGGTGACGGCCGTGCGGTCCAAGGCCCGCCAAGCCGGAATCGGGACTGCCGGAATCGGTACCGGCGTGACCGTGACCGGCGCGCCGGTGGTGGCCGCCTCGCTGGGGGCCGAAGTCCGCCGGGAACTTCCCCGGGTCGGGTTCGCCGCCCTGGTGGCGGTGGCGGCGGCGTTCCTCCTCACCCATCGGGTCGGCGCTGCTAGAAGAAAGTTAAACCCTCGCCGGTTGCTGCCGTTCGGCCTCGGCCTCCTGGCCACCGCTCTGGTGCTGGCCGGCTTCGGCCTGGCCGGCGTCGGCCTGTCGCTCGGGATGCTGGCCTTCCTCCCGGTGATGCTCGGCGTCGGCAGTGACCTCCCCATCCAGGCCGCCCACCCCGCCCGGCCCCGTACGTTCTGGGCCGCCGCGCTCGCCGGAGCCGCCGCCTTCGCCGCCCTCGCCCTCTCGCCGCTGCCCTTCGTCCGCCACCTCGGCCTGTCCCTCGCCGCCGGCGTCCTGATCTCCGCGGCCCTGGCCTCCGCTGGCCTGAACTGGCTCCTACCGGCCAACCGGCGTTGCGCCGGTCCGGAGAACGGACCTCTCGAACGCCAGTTGCCGGGCCAGCCAGCGGGTTATCCAGCGGGCCAGCCTGTCCGGCCCCAGAGCTTCTCGCGGCCCGGTGCCGTCCGGAGAGCGGGCCTCGCCGGGCTGGGCCTGGTCGCGGTCGCCGGTTGGATCGGCCTGCCGTCGCTGCCGCGCCTCTGGTCGCCCAGCCGGCGCCAATTACCTACGCCCAGCCGCAAGCGGCCGTCGCTCAGTCTGCCGTGACGGCACAGGGAGCCACGGCAGCGGCTCCGGCCCAGCGACAGGGCATCTTCGGCCGGCTCTTCGGGGGAGGGACTGCGCGGCCTGCGGGAGGGCTCTTGCGGTCCTTGGG
>CAZCVW010000490.1:0-2051 GCA_964502185.1 uncultured Burkholderiales bacterium | reverse complement strand
AACACCACCGCCGCCCCGACCGCTCCCCCGGCCGGGGTGCGGCCCTGCGCCAACCGGAGGGCCCAGGTGCCCGGCGACCCGTACTCGCCGCCCTGCGTGACGTTCTCCGGCGACAACGCCGGGGCGACGTCCCGGGGGGTCACGGCCGACACCGTGCTGCTGTCAGCCCGGCTCGGCGGCTTCCCCGACCTGTCGATCACCCCCGCCGACGGGGGACCGTCCCAGTCGTTCTCGTTCAAGCCCGAGGAGATGAGGCAGACGATCTCCGGCCTCGTCGACTACTTCAACAGCCGCTTCGAGTTCTACGGGCGGAAGCTGGCCGTCGCCTACCACGAGACGAAGGGCTCGCTTCTCGAGGAGTTCCAGGGTGGGGGCCAGGAGGGCGCCGAGGCCGACGCCATCAAGGTCGCGGACGAGATCAAGCCCTTCGCCGAACTGATCGGTGCGACGGCCCCCTTCGCCGACGCCCTGGCCCGGCGCAAGGTCGTGAACTTCGGCGCCCCGTACCTCCCGGCGGACTGGCTGGCCGCCCGCCGGCCCTACGTATGGAGCCAGGCGACCGACTGCACCTTCATCATGGAAATGCTGGCCGACTACGCCGCCAAGCGGGTGGCCAACCGGCCCGCCGCCCACGCCGGAGGCAACCTCAAAGACAAGCCTCGCACCATCGGTATCATCACCCCCGACGTGCCCGTCTACCAGAGCTGCCTGGTGGCAGCCGAGAAAGCGGCCCAGGCGGCCGGCTACAAGTTCGACCTGAAGGTCACCTACAAGCTCGACCTGAACACGTTGTCCAACCAGGCCGCCAGCGTCATCGCCAAGCTGCGCAGCGCCGGGATCACCACCGTCGTCTGCGGCTGCGACCCGGTCTTCCCGATCTTCCTGACCTCCAAAGCCCAGGAGCAGAGCTACGAGCCGGAGTGGATCGTGCCGGGCGTCGGCTTCATGGACCTCGACGTCGCCGGCCAGCTCTACCAGCAGGACCAGTGGTCCGGCGCGTTCGGGATCAGCTTCCTCGGGCCTCCCCAACCGCTCCGGGCCAGTTACGGCTACGCCGCCTTCAAGTCGGCCCGGCCCGACGAGGAACCTTCCCAGCTCGTCGACCTCCTCTACTACCAGCTGTATCTGGCCGCGGTGGGTGTGCAGATGGCCGGCCCGAACCTGACGCCCGAAACGTTCGAAGCGGGGATGTACGCCTACCCGGGCGGATCCGGGCCGGTCGGGACGTGGCGGTTCACGCCGGGGCGGTACACGCCGACCCAGGACGCCCGCGAGATCTACTGGGACCGGAACCGGACGTCGCCCCAGAACAAGGAACAGGGCTCGTACGTGGCCACCGAGCCCCAGCGCCGTTACCGGCCCGGCGAGTGGCAGGCCGGCGAACCGCCGGTCCCCCAGGAGTAGCGCTTCACACGATCCGGCCCCGCACCGCAGCGATGGGCTTGACGGAACTGGCGTTCATTAGCTGGCAAAAGTGCTGGTCAGCGAACCGGCGTGAACGCCAGTTGGGCCTGCCGCGGTCGGCAGGCGCTTTCGACACCAGCCACCTAGAGCGGACTTCTGACAGGGCACCTCGGCGACGGGAACCGGGCATAAGTGCTGCTTTCGAGCGGTCCCCCGCCCTATTGACGTTTGCATGGAAACGCGCTGGGTCCGGGCGCGTCCGGGCGCTTCCGCAGAACCGCCACTGCGGTTCGGCAAGCCGTGCCTCCTGGGCACCCGCATCGACGTAGCCGCCATCGTTGCCAACCTGGGTGCGGGCGAGACGTTTGAAAGCGTCCAGGATGCGTACCAGCTGACGCGGGAGCAGGTCCTGACCGCCCCTTCGCTACGCCGCCCACCTCGCCGCCCACCTACCTCCGGCGGTGAGCGAAGCTTCGTGAGGTTCTCCTCGACGTAGTGACGCCGTAGGCTCCCCGTTGTGGCACGGAAATGGCGCGCGGACGGCACGACGGGCGCGGAGAGCGCCGGGAAGGGCTCCTGACCAGCCCCTCCTCGGTGGAGACGATGGGACTCGAACCCACGACTTCCTGCTTGCAAAGCAGGTGCTC
>CAZCVW010000489.1:0-2059 GCA_964502185.1 uncultured Burkholderiales bacterium | reverse complement strand
GGCGACGTGGAGGCCGCCGTCCGCCTCTCCCGCGACGTCACTCTGGCGCTGGCCGGCGCTCTGGGGTTGGCCGCGGTCGCCGTCAGCCGCGCCGCCCGCGGCGGCGCTCTCCGGCAGGGTGCGGGAGAATGCTCGGCATGAACAGCAAGGCCGCGGCGGAGCGAGCATTCGAACGCCACCGGGCCTCACTCGTCGAGTTGAGCCACCGGATCCACGCCCACCCCGAGGTGAAATGGGAGGAGGAGCGGGCCTCGGCCTGGGTCGGCGAAGCGCTGGCCGAGCGCGGCTTCGCCGTCACGCGCCCGGTCGGCGACCTGCCCACCGCCCTGGAGGCCCGCTTCGGATCAGGGCCCCTCCACGTGACGGTGTGCGCCGAGTACGACGCCCTGCCGGGGATCGGCCACGCCTGCGGCCACAACGTGATCGCCGCCACCGCCGTCGGCGCCGCCATCGCCCTGGCCGAGGTGGCCGACGACCTCGGCGTCACGGTGCGGGTGGTGGGCACGCCGGCCGAAGAGGGCGGCGGCGGCAAGATCCTGCTGCTGGAACGGGGCGTCTTCACCGGCACCCACGTGGCCATGATGACCCACCCGGCGCCCATCGACATCGCCGAGTGGCCCATCATCGCCGCCCAGCAGTTCCAGGTCCGGTACACCGGCAAGGAGGCGCACGCCTCCGCCTACCCCGAAGTCGGCGTCAACGCGGCCGACGCCATCACCGTCGCCCAGGTGGCCATCGGCCTGCTCCGCCAGCACATCCACTCCGGCGACCGGGTCCACGGGATCGTCACCCACGGGGGCGAGGCCCCCAACATCGTCCCGGCCCACACGGAGGCGGAGTTCATCATTCGAGGGGTGAACGTCGCCGCTTTCGAGGTCATGCGGGAGCGGGTCATGCGCTGCTTCGAAGCCGGCGCGCTGGCCACCGGGACCACCCTCGACGTCCATCCCCGGCACGAGCCCTACGCGGAGATGCACCACGACCCCGACGTCGCCCGCTTCTACAAGGCCAACGCCGAGGCCCTCGGCCGCCAGTTCCCGCCCTTCGACCCCCGGGCGGCGGGCTCGACCGACATGGGCAACGTGTCGCTGGCCATGCCGTCCATCCACCCGGCCATCGGCATCGGCTCGCTGCCGGCCGTGAACCACCAGCCGGAGTTCACCGCCCACTGCGCCCTGCCCGCCGCCGACCAGGCGCTGGCCGACGGCGCCGTCGCCCTGGCCTGGACGGCCATCGACTGCGCCACCGACGGCGCCGTCCGCACCCGCCTGCTCTCCCGCTCCGCTCTTTAGCCCGGTCACACGCCGGCCAACGACACCAGAGGACGCCCGAGCCCCTGCTCCCGGGCCCACAGGTCGAGGGCGACGGTGGCGACGTCGTCGACGAGAGGGACGACCGACACGCCGCCCGGTTCCCGCAGGTCGAAGGTCTTCACGTAGGCGTGGCAGGTCTCGCAGGCGTCGATCCGGGCCGGGCTGAGGACCCCCGCCGGCCCGGACCGGTCCTGACTCGGCCCCGGGACGTAGGGGGCGAGCTTGCGGGGATCGTCCTCACCGCACCAGGCACACGTCGCCCGGGGGAACGTCCACCAGCCGGCGCACCGACCGCAGACCAGCGACCGGGGTGAGCCGCCCATGAACTCGCCCGACTCGGGGGCGATGACGGAGACTTGGGGGAGGCCCCCACACGCCGGGCAGGCCGCTCCCGTCCACTCGTCGCGCGTGGGCGTGGCAATGGCGGCCCGGGCCGCTTCGAGGAGTCCCCCGCCGGCCACCGACGCCCAGAAGGCGGCCCGCGGATCCGGCGCCGCCGGGTCCTCCAGCCAGTCCTCGGCCAGTTGTCTGCGCTCCCGCTCGGGGGCGACGGCCAGCGCCTGGCCGGCGGCAGCCAGCGGGCCGGGCACCGATCCGCCGGGGACGTCGAGGACGGCCACGGACCACGCGATCCCCGCCGTCACCGGCCCGACGGCGACTTCGAGGTCGAGAAGGGGGAAGCGCCCGGCGGCCAGCCTCCCGGCCGCGCCCTGCCCGATCAGGCGGGCGACGTCACCGTCGGCGCC
>CAZCVW010000488.1:0-2061 GCA_964502185.1 uncultured Burkholderiales bacterium | reverse complement strand
TACAGCTCGCGGGTCAGCGCCGCCTCGTTGCCGGCGCGGACCCCACGCAGCCCGTACCAGGCGAGCTCGGCGGTCCAGTGGGCCAGCATCTCGGGGTCGTGCTCCGCCTCGGTGTCGAACAGGGCGCGGCGCCCCACCGCTTCGGCGATCCCGACCAGAGCGTGGGCCAGGACCCGGCGCTGCTCGGTGGGAACGTCAACCTCGATCATGTCGGTGACGGCGTTGGCCAGGAGGTCGAGCACCGCCTCGGCCACCTCGGCGAACTCCGAGTCGTTGCGGACGGAGGCGCCGAACAGCAGCCGGAAGGCGGATTGGTTGTCGGTCACGAACGTGAAGTAGGCGGCGAAGGCGGCCTGGACCAGCTCCCGGCGGCTCCCCGCGGGGGCGGCGCTGGCGGTGATCTCGCCCAGCAAGCGCCGCCCGACGTCCTCGAGCAGCTCCCGGTACAAGGCTCGCTTGGAGGGGAAGTGCTGGTACAGCACCGGCTTGGTCACGCCCGCCGCCTCGGCGACCTCGTCCATGGACGTGGCGTGGAAGCCCTGGGCCGCGAAGAGCTCTCGGGCGACATCGAGGAGCTGGTGACGACGGCGGGAAGCAGGTAGCCGCATGGCGAATCGAGGGTAACAGAGGCCTCCTCCCCGGCCGAGATGAGAACTGCGACAGGTTCGCGACGTTGCAACATCTCTGTCCCAAATGACCTGCGTCGCAGGAGACCGGGAAATGGCCGGAGAATCACACCACCATGAACAACGGCAGATGGATCCGGAAGCCCGGTTTTCATCGCCCGCCTGAGCCCGCACGTCCGGCGCCGGCCCGGCGCGCCTCATCCTGCTCGCTCGTCGCCCGTAGGCGGCAGCGCAGTCGGAGGGGGCCGACCTTTCTGGCGTAGGACCCGGGGCCCGCAAGGGCATCGGTGAAGCGGTACAGCTCTGCTGGGGGAGAAAATTCGGAAGGCGAGAACCGCCAAGGGCCTCTGGGGCGCCCAAGGCGGTGATCGTCGTGCGTTGTCGCGCGCTGAGAGCGAGTAGTTCTCAGCGCGTCTCAGCGCGCCTCGAGCAGGACAGCCAACCGGCCGACCAGGGCATCCATGGAGAAGTGGGCCCGGGCGAGGGCGAGGTTGTGGTCGAAGGTGGATGCGTCCGGGCGGATCAGCGCGCCCGCGACCACGTCCGGGTCGCCGGCCGGGAGGAACGCGAACCCGAGGCCGAGGATCTCGTCGAGAGCCGGATAGCGGGCCACGGCCAGCGGTCGGCGGGCCCAGACGGACTCGATGACCGGCTGCCCGAAGCCCTCCTCGCCCGTCGACGGGAAGACGACCAGGTCGCAGGCGGCGTAGGCGTCCACCATCGGGATGCCGCTGTGGCGGCGCACCGGCACGCGGGCGCCGGCCACGAGTTGGCCGAGCGTGGCCGCGTAGCCGTCCTCGGCCGGGCCGGGTAGCCAGTAGACGACCCGACGCCCCAGCCGGGGCCCGAGGGCTTCGGCCAGGCGGAGCGCCGCCGGGATGTTCTTCCGGGCGATCGCCCGGGTCGGCTGGAGGACGAGCAGGTCGCCAGGCCCGACCCCGAGGGCGGCGCGGGTGGCCTCCCGGTCACCGAGGGGGGCGTCGAGGTCGAAGGCGTTGCGCACGGTCACGGCCGGGATGCCCCGCTCCGCCATCTCGGCGGCCGAGAAGTCGTTGATGGTGACGTGCTGCGCCCCGGGCAGGCGGGGTGGCAGTTCCGTCACGTGGGCCAGTTCCGGGCGTTGCCAGGCGAGATCGTGGTGATGGAGGATCACGGGGCCGCTTCTGAGTTGGAGGCGGTCAGCCAGCACACGGTTGAGGACCCGGGCCGCGGGCAGGTTGAGAGGGAGCGACAGCAGGTTCTCGACGACGACGACCGCGGCGCCGTCGAGGGCGGCGGTCAACTCCTCCGGAGACGGCGGCGTCGCCTGTGCCGGCCGCTGGCCGCCGGGCCCGGGCGCCACTTCGGCGGCGATGGCGAGACCGGGGATGATCACGTCTCGGGCGCCGGGCCCGTCGGCCAGATCGCCGGCCACCCGCCGCAGCGTGACGCCGAG
>CAZCVW010000487.1:0-2067 GCA_964502185.1 uncultured Burkholderiales bacterium | reverse complement strand
GCCCCGGCACCGGCCCCGGCACCGAGCCCCGGCACGCTGCCGGCGGGCCGGACGGGGTATTTTTTCTCTCCCACGGCGCTCAAGGAGGTCCCCGGATGTTGTCCACGATGCAGGATTTTCAGCTCACCGTCCCCGCCATCTTCCGCCACGGCCGGTCCGTGTACAGCAGCAGCGAGGTGGTGACCTTCGAGGGCGACCACTGCCGGCGGGCCACGTTCGCCGAGGTCGGCGACCGGACCGAACGCCTGGCCGCCGCCCTCCGGCGCCTCGGGATCAACGAGGGTGACCGGGTCGGCACCTTCGCCTGGAACACCCAGGAGCACCTCGAGGCCTATTTCGCCATCCCGGGCATGGGCGCCGTGCTCCACACCCTCAACCTGCGGCTGTTCCCCGAACAGTTGACCTACGTCGTCAACCACGCCGAGGACCGGGTGATCCTGGTCGACGCCAGCATCATCCCGCTGCTGGCCCGGGTGGCCGGCGACCTCAAAACGGTCGAGCACTTCATCGTGATCGGCCCCGGGGCGGGGGGTGTCCCCCAAGAGGCAGCCGATGCCGGCGCCCTGGGCGACAACGTCTTGTCCTACGAGGAACTGCTGGCCGCCGAAGAGCCGGGCTTCGAATGGCCCGAGATCGACGAACGCTCGGCGGCGGCCATGTGCTACACGAGCGGCACCACCGGGAACCCCAAGGGGGTCGTCTACAGCCACCGGTCCACCTTCCTGCACTCGATGGCCGCCCTGACCGCCCCGGTCTTCGGCATCACCGAGCACGACCGCATCCTGCCGATCGTGCCGATGTTCCACGCCAACGCCTGGGGGCTCCCCTACGCCGGCTGGCTGGCCGGCTCCAGCTTCGTGATGCCCGGCCGGTTCCTCCAGGGCGAACCGCTGTGCAAGCTGATCGAGGCCGAGCGGCCCACCATCTCCGGGGCGGTCCCGACCGTGTGGACCGACGTCCTCAGCTATGCCTCCAGCCATGAGACGGACCTGTCGTCGTTGCGGTTGGTGCCGTGCGGGGGCTCGGCCGTCCCGCGGAGCCTGATGGAGGCGTTCGACCAGAAGTTCGGCGTGCGCATCGTGCAGGCCTGGGGCATGACGGAGACGAGCCCGATCGCGGCGGTGGCCCACCCGCCCAAGGGCGCCGCGCCGGAAGAGGAGATGGACTGGCGGGCGAAGACGGGCCGGGTGGTGGCCGGCGTCGAGATACGCATCGTCGACGACGAGGGCAACGTCCTCCCGTGGGACAACGAGGCCGTCGGCGAAATCGAGGTCCGCGGCCCGTGGATCACCGGCTCCTATTACAAGGACGACGACCCGGCCAAGTTCGACCGGGGCTGGTTGCGGACGGGGGACGTGGGCTGCGTCGACCCCCACGGCATCGTCCAGATCACGGACCGGGCCAAGGACGTCATCAAGTCGGGTGGCGAGTGGATCTCCTCGGTGGAACTCGAGGGCACGCTCATGGGACACCCGGCCGTGCTGGAGGCGGCCGTCGTCGGTGTGCCCGACGAGCGCTGGGACGAGCGGCCGCTGGCCTGCGTCGTGCTCCGGGAAGGAGCGGAGGCCAGCGCCGATGAGCTGAAGAGCTTCCTGGCCGAGCGGGTGGCCAAGTGGTGGCTCCCCGAGCGGTGGACCTTCATCGACGAGGTGCCCAAGACGAGCGTGGGCAAGTTCGACAAGAAGGTGCTCAGGGCCCGCTACGCCGAAGGGGAACTCGAAGTCACGGGCGGATAGCCCAGGAATTTCCAAGAATCCTCAGAGGGGCTTTTCTTCTCAAGGAAAGCCTCGTCGCGGCCGATGCCCCCAGCGAGATCACGGTTTCTCACCCACAGTGGCATTCCCGCGTCACCGGATCCCGGCCGCGTCGTTAGTAACACGACACGTACCCGAAAGGAGCAGATTCATGCGTCGAATCCCGCCGCAGGTTCTGCTCGCTTCGGCGCTCGCCGTCCTGACGGCGGGCACGGCCACCGGGCTGCACCGGGCGACGCCCCCCGAGGTGGCCGAGGCGAGCGCTCCCGCCGCCTCCACCCGCCGCCAGCCCGTTCCGCGGCCGGAGCCCACT
>CAZCVW010000486.1:0-2089 GCA_964502185.1 uncultured Burkholderiales bacterium | reverse complement strand
TGTTCCCGGCGTGCGTGCGGGCCTCCTCGGCGTCGGCGGCCAGTTTGATCCCGCCGGCCTTGCCGCGCCCGCCCACCTGCACCTGGGCCTTGACCACCACGGGGTACCCCAGGCGTTCGGCCGCCGCGACGGCGTCGTCAACGGTGTCGACGGCCTCGCCGGCCGACACGGGCACCCCGAAGCGCGCCAATACCTGCTTCCCCTGATACTCGAAGAGATCCATATTGTGCCTCCCTAGGCCGGCGGGCCGGACCCCGGAGACTAACCAGCGAGGCGGGATTCCCGGGAGTCCAGGGCGGCACTGAGCCAGTCGACGATGGCCTGCATCGGGGCGCCGGGGGTGAAGACCTCGGCCACCCCCTGCTCCTTCAACTTGGGGATGTCCCCATCGGGGATGATCCCGCCCCCGAAGACCAGCACGTCACCGACGCCCTTGTCGGCCAGCAGCGCCATGACTTTGGGAAACAGCGTCATGTGGGCGCCGGACAGGAGCGACAGGCCGACGGCGTCGGCGTCCTCCTGCACGACGGTCTCGGCCACCTGCTCAGGGGTCTGGTGCAGACCCGTGTAGATGACCTCGAAGCCCGCGTCCCGGAGGGCTCGGGCGATCACCTTCGCACCCCGGTCGTGCCCGTCCAGTCCGGGCTTCGCCACCACCACTCGGTATCGCCGTTCCATGCCGTGAACCCTAGCCAGTCATCCAACTTCGGTTCGGCTACACCCAGGCTGGGACGGATCTCCGTCCCGCACCCCTACTCTTTTCGGCCGTGTCTCCCGGTCGTGATCCTCGCCTGCGTGTCCTCGTCGCCACCGCCGCCGTCGTGAGCGGGCTGGTCGTCGGCCTCGTCGTGGTGACCATGGTCAGCAGCGGCAACCAGTCTGAACCGGCCCCGTACCAGCCGTTCCTGGCCGGACGGGACGACCGCATCGAGCGGCGCATCACCGAGAAGGGGCCGGTGTTCTATCCCGACCCCCGCCGGGGCACCCGGGCCTTCTACCTCGACGTCGTGGACGGCGACATCGTGGCCCTCCACGTGGTTCCCCCGAACGGCACGGCCGACTGCCTGGTCCAATGGGACGGCCAGGAGAAGCGCTACGAGAGCTGCGAGGGCAAGCCCGTCGACCCGGCCACGCTCGACCGCTTCCTGGTCACCACCCAGCCGGCCGGTGAGAACCAGGCGATCCTCGTCGACGTGCGCACGACGCAACCCGGCCCGGGCTGAAGCGCACGTCGTAGCCGGGCGTTTTCCCCTCGGGATCAGAAGCCAATGCCGCAAAGAAGGGGACGGGTTGGCCTGACCGGTTCGCGTCGCGCTTCATGCCCTGTGGGGGCGGAAAGCGCAATGGGAGGTGCGCCCTTGCGTCCCCGCGGGCCTGGCCCCGCCCCTTTCGTGGCGACGAGCGAACTGGCGTTCAGAGGGTCCGATTTCCCCGGCGTTCTGAACGCCGGTACGGCCCGCCACGAGCATCGTTCAGGAGGTCCGAAAAGTCCGGGCTCATGAACGCCAGAACGACCGGACCACCCACCCGCCCCCCTTCGTTGCCAGGGCTTTCCTTGCCCGAGCAGAGATGCCGTTCGCGAGCGGGTCAGGGCAGGTTCGCCAGCCGGTACCTGAGCGTGTCGAGGACCTCCTCACGGGAGGTTCCCCTCGCCAGCGCCTCGATGTAGGTGGCGCCGATGGCGAGGGCCGTCCAGACCTCGTCTCAGCCGGGCTCCAGCCGGACCCGCCAGGAGCGCCCGCCCACCTCCATCCGGGTCCATTCCGGCTCCCGGTCGTGGCAGCCCTCGGTCACAGTTTGGTCAGGGGGGCCCAGGCCAGCAGCAGCCGCTTCTCCCCCGCGGCCCGGAACCGGACGACGACCTCCGCTTTGTCGCCATGGCCTTCGAGGTGGATGATCACGCCCTCGCCGAACTTGTCGTGGGCCACGTCGTCGCCGACCCGGAGGTCCAGGTTCTCGGCTCCCCGGGCTCCGGCCACCCCCGCCGGACGGCCGACCGGCGACGGGCCCGGGGCGGTGAGCCGGTCGCGCCGGCTGGCGCCACCGGACCCGGAGGCCGAGCTGGACACAGATCTGGCCGCTCCGGGCG
>CAZCVW010000485.1:0-2102 GCA_964502185.1 uncultured Burkholderiales bacterium | reverse complement strand
AGAACTGCAACGTCTTCAACGACGGCGCCTTCGAAGCGGTCACAGCCAGGGACGCCCGGGCCGACATGCTGATCGACCTGCGCCACGGCGAGCCCATCCGTTTCGGCAAGGACAAGGAGAAGGGCGTGGCGGCCAACGCCCAGGGCGAACTCGAGATCGTCAGCGTCGCCGACGTCGGGGAGGACCGGTTGGTCGTCCACGACGAGCGCCGGCCCGGCCCCTCGCTCGCCTTCGCTCTCTCCCGCCTGGCCGACTCTCCGACCACCCCGACTCCGGTCGGTATCTTCCGGGCCGTCGAGCGCCCGGTCTACGGCGACGCCTTGAACCAGCAGATCGCCGACGCCCAGGAACGACAGGGCCGCGGTGACCTCGAGGCGCTCCTGGCCTCAGGGTCAACCTGGGAGGTTTGAGCCCGGGTAGCTGCCCAGGTAACGGTACCTGGGTGACGGGTACGTCTACCCGCAAAAAAGCCGGACTAGGAATGCCAAGTGACCGACGGGTATCCTTTGTTCGTGATTCGGCGTTTCCGGGCGTTTCGCGCCCTTAGCCAGCGGCTCGCCCTTCTGGCGGCCGCGATGCTGGTCTTGGTCGGCGCGCCCGTCTGGTCGGCGGCCGCCCTCGAAGGCGGGGACACCGGTGCCGCCGCGGCGACGCAGGACGGCTGGTGGAACCGCCTCCAGGGGCCGCAAGAATCCGAACCGGCCGGGAACCCCATCCGGCCGCTGGTCCCCCGCCTCCCCGCGCCGCCCACCGTGCCCGCCGATGCGATCGCCGTGGGCGCCGTCCTTGGCCAGCCCGACAAGGTGGCGGCCGTGGGCATCGAGGTGGCGCTGCCGCCGGGCGGCGCCCTCGACGGCCTGACCCTGCGCTTGAAAGAGGCTCCTGGGAACGCGGCCAACCTCAACGCCAACATGGCCAAGGTGCTGGCCTGCCCGGTCACCGCCCCGTGGGGCCCGGACAAGAACGCCAACTGGATGGACCGGCCCCCGGGCGACTGCGAGCTGGCCAAGGCCGAAGGCGTCCGGGCCGGCGACGGCGCGTGGACGTTCGACCTGACCCCGATGGGAACCCTGTGGTCCGACCCGTTCGCGCCGCTGCCCCAGAACGGCGTCGTGCTGAGCGTCGACCCGGCCGGCAGCCCCGGCCCGGTCCAGGTGAGCTGGCTCGACTTCGACTCCGGCAACGTGGTGGTCGAGCTGCTGGCGTCGGTCATCCCGGGCGGCCTCGGGGCCGAGCCCAGCGCGCCGGTCGACACCGTCGCCCCGGCCCCCGAGATTCCCTACGCCACCCCCCCCGAGGCTTTTGGGCCCTCCACGACGTTCTCGGATCCGCTCGCCTACGCCGGTGGGGCCACCTCCTTCGGGTTCGGCTCTCCGAGAGCGACCGTCGATGTTCCGGCCCCGGATACTTCTGCGGAGGAGCAGGCGACGCTCGTCGCCTCCCACCGCGGCGAAGCGGCCGACGACAAAGTCCTCCGAGTCCAGCCCGCGGTCGGCTTCTGGGAGGACGTTCCTACACCCACCGCCCTGCTCCTGCCTTTGGCCCTCGGCCTGGCCGTCCTCATCGGCTTCGTCCTCGGTCCGGCAGGCCGGCCCCTTCCCGTGTGGCCGCGGGCGGGGGGTCTCAGCCGTGCCCTGGCCCGCCGCGACGCCGGCGGCCGTGGCGCCCAGTCCTGAATCACCCAAGGGGGAGTCTCAATGAAGCGACCCATCCGTAGCGCCGCCCTGCTCCTGCTCCTCGTCATGGCCGCCGCCTGCGGACAGAAGTCCGACGCTGGCGGGGGCGACTCCTCCGCCGCACCGGCGGCGGACCAGGAGGCCAACCTGGACTACACCGCGCCCGCGGATGCGGGGACGGAGGCTGCTCCCACCGACACGAGCGCCCCCGCCGTCGATTCCGGAGCGACCGGCGCCACCCCGTCGGCGCCCGCCCCGGCGGCCGGAGGGACGTCGACGGTGACCAAGCCGAAGACGGGCACGGGCACCACGCCCGCCCCGTCGTCCCCTGGCTCGCCTAATAAGACGGGCTCGCCCAGTCGGCCGGGACAGGCGGCGTCCGGCGGCGGCCCCTCCTCGGGGCCGAGCCAGGCGGCGTCGCCGGCG
>CAZCVW010000484.1:0-2133 GCA_964502185.1 uncultured Burkholderiales bacterium | reverse complement strand
GTCGCCGAGCTGCTCGGGTCCATTGCCCGGGCCGAAGTGGCCGCGGGCCGGGCCCCGATGGCCGTCGGCGCCCTGCCCTTCGACGACCGGCTCCCCGGCGAGTTGGTCGTGCCCGCCCGGATGGTGGGCACGGACCGCAGTGGGGCGGGCTGGGTCACCGAGATCGGTCCCGAGATCGGGACGGAGATCGGTCCTGGGCGGTCGGGCCGGCTGAGCGTCCCGCCCGCCGCCCCCAACGGTCACTCCCCCAACGGCCACTCCCCCGACGGCTCGCAAACACCGGCCAAGGTCTTCGACGTCAAGGAGAGCACGGGCCGGGAGCAGTGGATGGCCGCCGTCCGCCGGGTGCTCTCGGCCATCTCCACCGGCGAGGTCCGCAAGGTGGTGCTGGCCCGGGAGCTGCTGCTGGAAGCCGACGCTCCCTTCGACCGTCGCACCCTGCTCGAGCGGCTCCGCCGGCAGTACCCGTCCTGCTTCGTCTACGCCGCCGGCGGCTTCCTCGGCGCCAGCCCCGAACTGCTGGTGCGCCGCTCGGGTGACGAGGTGCGGTCCTGCCCGATGGCCGGCACCGTCCGCCGGGGCACCGACCCGGCCGAGGACGACCGCCTCGTCGCCGGCCTGCGCCGATCGGCCAAAGAGGCCCAGGAGCACGAACTGCTGGTGGAGGCCGTCCTCGAGGCGCTCGCGCCCGTGTGCGCCGAGCCCCCGCAGGCGGGCCCCGCCGAAGTGATCCGCCTCACCACCGTCTCGCACCTGGCCACCGTGGTCTCCGCCCGCCTAGCCCCGCCCGCCCCGTCCGCCTTGGCGCTGGCCGGGCGGCTGCATCCCACACCGGCCGTCGGGGGGCTGCCCCGGGTCGCCGCCCTCGAGGCGATCGCCCGCCTCGAGGACTTCGACCGCGGGCTCTACGCCGGCCCGGTCGGTTGGGTTGACGCCAACGGCGACGGCGAATGGGCCGTGGCCCTACGCGGGGCCGAAGTGGACGGGGTCCGGGCTCGCCTCGTCGCCGGCGCCGGCATCGTGGCCGGCTCCGATCCGGAGGCGGAGTGGGCCGAGACGGAGGCCAAGCTCGAGGCCATGCTGGGAGCTTTCCGCCCCTGAAGCGACGGCCGGCCTACAGAACGGCCGCCTACAGAGCGGCGGCCACGGCTTCCCAGGCGGCCCGGTGGCGGGCCACGTTGTCCGCCCGGCCGCCGGTGGGAACGACGATCACACCCAGGCCGCCGGCGCTCAGGGCCTCCTCGACGGCTCCCGTCACTTCCGAGGCCCGCTTGACCCTCCGGGCCCGGAGGCCGTAGGCCCGGGCCACGGCGACCAGGTCGAGGTCGTGTGGGGTACCGAAGAGCGCTTCGAAGACGTCGGCCTTCACCCCTTCCGCCTGGGGCAGGAACGAGAAGATCCCGCCGCCGTTGTTGTCGACCACGACGAGCGTGGCGTCGATGCCCCTCGCCACCGCGCCGGTCAGCCCGGCCGCGTCGTGGAGGAAGGCGAGGTCGCCGCCCAGCCCGGCCACCGGTCCGCCGGCCACGGCGGCCACGCCGAGCACCGTCGACGTGAAACCGTCGATGCCGTTCACGCCCCGGTTGGCGTACACGGTGAGGTCGGGCCGGGGGGCGGCGAACGCCTCCACGTCCCGCACCGGCATGCTGGAGGCCACCACGAGGGTGGCGCCGGCCGGCAGGCAGGCGACGACGTCGCGGGCGACCCGGCCCTCGAAGGGGTCGTCGGAGGCATCGAGGAACCGGTCCAGCGCCTCCCGGGCGGCGCGTTCCGCCCGCAACCAACCGGACGTCCACCGGGAGGGCCGGCGCCGGCGCCCAGTCCGGATCGCCAAGAGCCGCCCGGTGACGGCGTCGAGCAGGCGGCCGGGGTCCACCGCCATCCGGACACCGGCGCTCCGGGCGGGATCGATCCAGGCGCCGTCGGGATCGACCACCACCGGCGGCACCGAGGCGTCGAGCCAGGTGTTCGCGGTCTTGGAGGTGAGCGTCGCCCCGACGCGGATCACCAGGTCGGGCCGGTGCGTCTCGGCGAAGCCCGGGGCCCGTAGCAGCGCCTCGTAGGTGGAGATCGCCGTCAGCCCCCGGCGGGTCCCGGACAGCGGGTCGGCCAGCACCGGCCAGCCCGCCGTCC
>CAZCVW010000483.1:0-2133 GCA_964502185.1 uncultured Burkholderiales bacterium | reverse complement strand
GAGGCGGCGCAGGGGGGCGGTGACCGAATCGGCCACGGCGCGGCTCACGGCGGCCACCGCCACCAGCACGACGAGCCCGAGGATGCCGAGCAGCAACCAGGTGCGGCGGATGCGGTCGTTCACGAACCCGGCGGGGTGTGTCACCCGCACCGCCCCGGCGATGACCCCCCCGCTGTTGACGGGCACCGCCACGTAGAACAGGTCGCGCCCCGCCGTCCGCGAGTGGCGGAACACCTGCGCTGCCTTCCCCTGTAGGGCGCCGGCCACCTCGGGCCTCCCGGCGAAGGACTCGTGCTCTCCGGCCGGGTCGGAGTCGGCCCGGGCGAATCCGTCCCGGTCCACGATCACCACCCGCCCCCCCGTGCGGCGCTGGTAGGCGGACGCCACCTCGGGGAGGGCCGCGTCGGCACCGGTCCGCAACGGCTCGACGGCGAAGAGGGCCAGCGTGGTGGCGTCCTGGCGGACCCCGTCGATCAGGTGGCTGCGTTCGAGCCGGGCGAACACCACACCGAGCGGGAGACCGAGCACCAGGACGGCGAACCCGGTGATGGTGAGGAAGCCGGCCAGCAGTCGCCGCGTCACCCGACCGGCACCAGCCGGAAGCCCACGCCGCGCACCGCCTGCACCCAGGCCGGGTTGCCCAGCTTGCGGCGCAGCGAGGCGACATGGACGTCGAGCGTCTTCGTCGGCCCGTACCAGGCGTGCCCCCACACTCGTTCGAGGATCTCCTGGCGTTCGAAGACCGTCTCCGGGTCGGAGGCGAGCAGGCAGAGCACCTTGAACTCGATCGGGGTGAGGTCGAGCTTCACCCCGGCTAGCGCGGCCCGGTGGGTCCGCCGGTCGAGCTCGAGACCCCCGACCCTTAAGGGCCCCGGAGCCTCGCGGCTGGCCCGCCGGGTGACGGCCCGCATCCGGGCGACGAGCTCCCGGAGCCCGAAGGGCTTCACGACGTAGTCGTCGGCGCCGAAGTCAAAGCCCCGGACCCGGTCGCCCTCCTCCGAGCGGGCCGTGACCATGACGATGGGGACGTCGCTGTGGTGGCGGATGCGCCGGCACACTTCGAAGCCGTCGATGTCGGGCAGGCCGGCGTCGAGGAGCACGACATCCAGCTCGCCGTCGCCGAGCAGGCCACCGTCGAGGGCCTCGAGCGCGGTGGCGGCGCGCCGAACCGAGAAGCCTTCGAGCCGCAATCCCCTCATGAGGCCGTCGGCGAAGGAGTCGTCGTCCTCGACCAGGAGTACGCGCACAGCCCACACGGTGCCCTGCCGGCCTGCCGGGAGAGAACCCGGGAACGCCGCGAATGGGACGACTTGTTCGCCCTGGGCAAGGCCTCACCGTCCCCTGGCCTGCTCTTTACCGAACCTTGGGTCAACCGGGCCGCCGCGAGCACCCGACACCTCAGAGGGAAGGCCCGCAACCCGAGGAGGAAGCTCGTGAACCGCAAGATGGCGATAGGCACCGCGGCCGCCGGAACCCTGATGGCGGCGACGTCCGCCCTGGCTGTGGGGGCCAACTTCGGCCTCTTTGGCCTGGCCCGGTCGTCAGGGCCGGCGGCTCTCAGCCTGCCGATCTCAGAATCGGCCCCGGCCGAGGGGCCGCCCGTCAAAGCGGCGCCGGTGGAGGCGCCCGCCGCCGAGACGGAGCCGGAGGTCGTGGAGGAGGTGCGGTACGTGGACGTGCCGACGCCCGTCCGCACGGTGTACGTGCCCGTCCCCGTCCCGGCCGAGCCCGAGGACGACCCGGCACCGGCCGAAGAAGCGGCCGCGTCGGTGACGACCGCCCCCCCGGCCAGCGGAGCGGCGGTCACGTCGGCGGCGCCGGCGCCCACCACCACGGCGCCGCCCTCCACCGGGTCGACGGCGACGACCGCCACGACGGCCCCGCCACCCAGCAGCTCGACGACGGTCAACACCGGCCCGACGACGACCACGGCTCCACGGCCGACGACCACCACGACCCGTCCCCACGAAGACGAAGACGACGAGCGGGACGACTGACCGATGGTCACCGACGAACCGTCCACGCCCATGACCCCGGGACCCGCCGGCGACGACCGGGCCGAGCGCCTGCGCCGCCTCCAGGAGCGCCGGGGGATCCGCCCCGAGCCGTCCGTCCCGGTGGCCGGCACCGGTC
>CAZCVW010000482.1:0-2137 GCA_964502185.1 uncultured Burkholderiales bacterium | reverse complement strand
CGCGGCCGCCTCGCCCGTCCCCGGACGTTCCTCGGGCTTGGCGGCCTCGCCGCGGCCGGTCGTTTCGGCCGGGTCGGGCCCGCTCTCTTTCCCATCGACCACGTTCAGACACCTATCACAGGCTCGCCGGTTAAATCGCCTTGCCGGGGTTCAGGATGCCCGCGGGGTCGAACGCCTCTCGAACTCGGGCCATGAGAGATCGCTCAGGAGGACGTGTCCTTCGGCGGCGTGGACATCCCGGCCGGGTCAGGGATCGTCGCAGCCGCCGCCAGAGCGAGAGTTCGCCGCATGATCGATGCCTCCAGCATTTCCCAGTAGTGGCCAGGATCCGTCGCGTCCGCGTGCACTTCGGCGCCTTAACTGTCGTACCCCCTCGGTATGGTGGTTTCGATGGCTGTCATCGACCGACCGCCGCTGTTCCCAGGCCCTCCTGGCGCGCTCGAGATCCCCGAGCGCGGGTTCCATCCGGCGGTGGCCGAATGGTTCGCCCGGCGCTTCCCGGAAGGGCCGACCGCCCCCCAGGAACAGGGCTGGGCCCACATCGCGGCTGGGCGCGACACCCTGATCGCCGCCCCCACCGGTTCCGGTAAGACCCTGGCCGGGTTCCTCGTCTGCATCGACCGCCTCTACCGGGCCCACACCGCCGGCCTCACGGTGGAGGGCAAGGCCCAGGTGGCCTACGTGTCGCCCCTCAAGGCGTTGGCGGTCGACATCGCCGAGAACCTGGAGCGGCCCCTGCGGGAGATCGCCGAGGTGGCCGCCGAACTCGGCTACGCCGCCCCCGAGCTCCGGGTCGGCGTGCGAACGGGCGACACCACCAGCGCCGAGCGGGCCGGCATGGTCCGCAACCCCCCCAACTTCGTCATCACCACCCCCGAGTCGCTCTACCTGCTGGTCACCGCCACCCGCAGCCGGGAGATGCTGGCCACCGTCGAGACCGTCATCGTCGACGAGATCCACGCCGCCGCCCGCGACAAGCGGGGCTCCCATCTGGCCCTCACCCTCGAACGCCTGGAATACGCGGCCGCCGTCCGACCCCAGCGGGTGGGCCTGTCTGCCACCCAGCGGCCCATCTCGCTGGTGGCCGACCTCCTGTGCGGAACGGGCGCCCCCGAGCCCTGCGCGGTGGTCGACACCGGCCACCAGCGTCAACTCGATCTCGCCCTCGAGCTCCCTCAGGGTGAACTCGAAGCCGTGGCGTCGGGCGAGCAGATGGGCGAGGTCCTCAACCGGATCGCCGAGCTCGTCGGCGAGCACCAGACCACGATCATCTTCGTCAACGCCCGCCGCCTGGCCGAACGCCTGGCCCACCAACTGGGCGAGCGGCTCGGGGAGGACGCTGTCTCCGCCCACCACGGCTCGTTGTCGAAGGACCGGCGCTACAAGGTCGAGAGCCGGCTCCGGGCCGGCGACCTCAAGGCCCTGGTAGCCACCGCCTCCCTCGAGCTCGGGATCGACATCGGTCCCGTCGAACTCGTCTGCCAGGTCGGCTCGCCCCGCAGCATCGCCACCTTCCTCCAGCGGGTCGGCCGGTCCAACCACAGCCGGGCCGGTACACCCAAGGGCCGCCTGTTCCCACTGACCCGCGACGAGCTGGTGGAGTGCGCCGCCCTGCTCTGCGCGGTTGAAAAGGGCGAGCTCGACGCCATCATCCCGCCCGTCGCCCCGCTCGACATCCTCGCCCAGCAGATCGTGGCCGAGGTGGCCGCCACGGCGGTGCCGGCCGGCCCGGCAGACGCCGAGAACCCGGCGGACGGGCCACCGGACGGAGACGTCGATCCGGCCGCGGCCGAGCCGGAGGACGGGCTGTCCGCCGGAAGCTGGAAGACCGACGACCTCTACAACCTGGTCCGCCGCGCCCATCCCTACCGCGACCTGACCCGGGCGCAGTTCGACGAGATCATGAAACTCGTCAGCCACGGGGTGCTCACCGGCCGGGGCCGGCGGGCCGCCTACCTCCACCTCGACGGGGTCAACGGCGAGGTCCGGGCCCGCCGCTTCGCCCGGCTGGCTGCCCTCACCTCGGGCGGGGCCATCCCCGAGATCGGCGACTTCCGGGTCGTCCTCGAACCCGACGACCTCTTCGTCGGCACCGTCAACGAGGACTGGGCCGTCGAGTCGATGGCGGGCGACATCT
>CAZCVW010000481.1:0-2149 GCA_964502185.1 uncultured Burkholderiales bacterium | reverse complement strand
CCGGGTCCTATCTCAACATCACAAAGCCGACCACAGCCGCGAGGACCGAGGCGCTGTTGACGCCCATAACGGCCAGGGTGATCGTCTTGCTCTCCTTGTGGAACTCCGCCCGCAGTCCGTTGATCTCGGCGCGGAGGTCGGAGCGAATCTCCGAGCGCAGCTGGTCGATGTCGCGTTTGGTGGCGACATCCGCCCATCCGACCGGCGGGAGGTGCTCCATCAGCGTGGACGCCGCTTCGGCGCCGAGGGTCTCCTCGAGGCGCAGGTACAGCTGGTGGCGAGATCGTTCATCCAAGACCATCTTCCCCTCCCGGGCAGGATACGGCAACCGAAAGGGAAGCAATGAGCCCAGCTTCCGAGGCAGCCTCACCGTAGCGAACAGACGTACGGTTTGGCAATGCCTGGGAGGCGCAGGGCCGGTCCTATGCTGGGCCCGAGAGACCAGGGAGGTCCCGTGGCCCAAGAGTTCGATGTCGTTGTGATCGGGGGCGGTCCCGGAGGGTACGCCGCCGCCCTCTACGGGGCGGCCGCCGGGCTGTCCATCGGCCTCGTCGAAGAGGCCCGCGTCGGTGGCACCTGCCTCCACCGGGGCTGTATTCCGGCCAAGGAACTGCTGCAGACGGCCGAGGTGGTCCGCACCGTGGCCGGCGCCAAAGAGTTCGGCGTGGAGGCGGGCCAGCCCGTCCTCAACCTGTCGGTCTCGCAGGCCCGCAAGCAGCAGGTGATCGACCGGCTCACCAAGGGCCTGGAGTCCGTCTTGAAGGGCCGAAAGGTGACGGTGTTCCCGGGCACGGGTTCTGTGCTCGACGCCGCCGAGCGCACGGCCCGGGTGTCCGACGGCCCAGAATCCGACGGGACAGAACTGAAGGGCACCAAGGCGCTGGTGCTGGCCACCGGCTCGAGCCCCAGCACGCTGGGCGGCTTCGACTACGACGGCGTGCGGATCATGTCGTCCGACCACGTCCTCAACCTCGACAAGGTGCCGGCCCGGGTGGCCGTCATCGGCGGCGGGGCGATCGGCTGCGAGTTCGCCTCCTTCCTCGGCGACGTCGGGAGCGACGTGACCGTGCTCGAGGCCCTGCCGCAGATTCTCACCGGGGTCGACAAGGACGCCGCCGACGTGGTCGTGCGGGCCTTCAAGAAGCGGGGCATCAAGGTGCTGACCGGCGTGAAGGTGGCCGGCCAGGCCCCCGAGGGCGACGGTGTGGCGCTGCGCTATGACGCCGGCAAGGGCGAACAGACCCTCAACGTCGACCTGGTGGTCGTGAGCGTCGGGCGCCGGCCCCGCTCGGAGGGGATCGGCCTCGAGGGCTCGGGCGTCGAGGTCGACGAGCGCGGCTGCGTCCGGGTGGACGGCCTCATGCACACGACGGTCCCGGGCGTCTACGCCGTGGGCGACCTTGTCGCCACGCCGCAGCTGGCCCACGTCGGCTTCGCCGAGGCCATCGTCACCATCAAGGCGATCCTGGGCGAGCCGGTCGTGCCGGTCGACTACGCCAAGGTGCCGTGGGGCATCTACTGCCACCCCGAGGTCGCGTTCTGCGGCTTGACCGAGGAAAAGGCCGAGGCGGCCGGCTACGACGTGGTCACGTCCACCCACCGGTTCATGGGAAACGGCCGGGCGCTGATCCTCGGCGAGCCGGACGGGATCGTGAAGATCGTGGCCGAGAAGGACGGGCCCATCATCGGCGTGCACATCGCCGGCCCCTGGGCCACCGAGCTGCTGGCCGAGGGCTACCTGGCGGTCAACTGGGAGGCGCTGCCCGAAGAGGTGGCCGCCTTCGTCCACCCCCATCCGACCCTCTCCGAGGTGTTCGGGGAGACTGCACTTTCCCTCACCGGCCGCAGCCTGCACGGCTGAGCCCCCACCAGGTCGTAGCGACGGAGGATCGACGTGGACATCACCATGCCCCAGCTGGGTGAGACCGTGACCGAGGGCACCGTCACACGGTGGCTGAAGCAGGTCGGCGACCAGGTATCACCGGACGAGCTGATCTTCGAGGTCTCCACCGACAAGGTGGACTCGGAGGTGCCGTCACCGGCCGGCGGGTACCTCGTGGAGATCCTTGTCCCCGAAGGGGAAACCGTCCCGGTCGGCACCCGCCTCGCCGTCCTCGGCGACGCTCCCGGCGACGCCGCGCCCGAGGCG
>CAZCVW010000480.1:0-2151 GCA_964502185.1 uncultured Burkholderiales bacterium | reverse complement strand
AGGTCGGGGTCGACGTGGACACGCCGGCCGGCCAAGCCAGCGCCAGCGCCGGCGCACCCGCTTCCGCTGCCTCCGCTTCCGGCGGCACTGCCTCGGGCCCGTCCGCTGCGGTCAAGGCGACCACCGCGGCCCCGTCGACGAGCTCGACCCGGGCCGCCCCCGCCATCACCGCCGGCGCGGCGGCCAAGCTCCCCGGCCTCGACGTCGCCAACCTCGGCGGCCTCCTGCAGAAGCTGTCCCCCGCCCAGCTCACCGACGCCACCCGCATCCTCAACGCCCTGCCGGTGAAGAGCCTGCCCGTCATCGGTGAACTCCTCGGCGAGCTCGACGTCACCGAGCTCGGCCTGCTCGAGGGCATGCTGTCGAGCTCAGCCTCCGTGTCGGCTTCCGGCCTCCCGGCCCTCACCAACCTGCTCAAAGTTGTCCCGGTGGACGACCTGGCCGTCCTCAGCCAGGTGCTCGACGTGGTGCCCGTCAACCAGCTGCCCCTGCTCGGCGACGTCCTCTCCGGTGTGAACGGCGCCGGTGCGCTCAACATCTCGGGCCTCCTCGGCTCGCTGACGCCGGCTCAGCTCGACGTCGTGGACCAGCTCCTCTCCACCGTCAACCCGACTGACCTGCTGGCGCTGGGCAACATCCTCTCCAGCAACAACGCCGGGGTGCTGGCCGGCCTCCTCGGCGGCGGCAGCGGTGGCCTCCTCGGCGGCCTGCTCAGCCCCGTCACCAACCTGCTCAGCAGCCTGGGGATCTCCACGGCCGGGCTCCCGATCGTGAGTGACCTCCTGGGTGACCTGCCCACCAGCAGCCTCCCACTGGTCGGCGGACTGCTGACCTCGGTCCAGCCCGCCTCGCGGGCCGGGACGAGCGACCTCCTCGGTGGCCTCAACCCGGCCAGCCTCCCGGTGGTCTCCACCCTGTTCAGCTCCGTCACCGCCGGGAACCTGCCGGTGGTCGGCGCCCTGCTCAACTCGCTCACCGCCGGCGGTATCCCGGTGGTCGGCGATCTCCTGGCCCTCGGCAACGGTCTCGGTGTCGTCGGTTCCCTCTTCAGCATCGTGCCGGTGGAGTCGCTTCCGCTCGTGGGCGCTCTCCTCGGCCTCCTGCCCCTCTAACCGAAGCCACCCCGGCCCGGAACGTCGTGTGTCAGACGCGGGTCGGGAGGCTGAGGTGCGACAGGAGGGGCAGGCCCTCCGTTCCGGCACCCGGGGCGCCACCCGGGTGACGGAACGGAACGGTCGCAACGCACCAACTACGGCGGGCCGTCGATCGTGACGGTCCGCCGCCGCGCGTCCGGAGCGGGCTCGGAGGCGAGGGTGGCCGTCAGCTCGTACTCGCCGGGCGGCACGTCGAGCGCCTTCTCGTCGAGCCGGTACACCTTCTCCTCGTTCGGCTTCAGCCGCTCGTGGCGGACGGCCTCCGTGAAGAAGCGGTCGGCCGACCACCGGTACACCTCAGCACCGTCCCGGGTCAGCACGACGTCGCCCGGCCGGCCCGAGGAGAAGGTGAGGGTGACTGCCTCCGCTCCGTCGTTGCGGACGGTGATGAGCCAGTCGACCGCCTGACCGGAGCGGGGCGGGTCGGGCTCGGAGTCGACCTCCAGGCCGAGCCCTCCCCCGACCGGTGTCTCCGACTCGTCGTCGGGCCGGGCCCGGTCCTCGCCGCCGCCGCGGCCACAGGCGCCGAGGCCGAGGGCCACGGTGAGGCCAATAATCAGGGCTGGGATGAGGATCACAGGTCCGGTGCGCATGGCCGGCCAGCCTCTCACCGGCCGGCCCCGAGTTCGGGGTCGGCCAGGCGCGACCCCAATCCGCCGCCGCCGCCGGTGATAATCAGAGCCTGGCCGGTGACGGTCACGCGCCTCCTTGCCCATGCGCCGGAGGTACCATAATCTGACCCTAACGTCAGATTTCTGGGGGGACGGCATGACGCAGCGATCAGCCCGCACCGGAGCCGTGCTGCTGGTGGCGCTCCTCGGCGCCGCCTGCGCCGGCACCCAACCGAAGGACATCGAGGTGGGAGCGGCCGGGAACGCCGCCGCCCTGCCCCAGAACGGGCTCACCGTGCCGTCGTTCCCCACCGGCCGCGGAAGCCCATCCACCGGGGCGCTGCCCTCGACCGGCGGCGCCACCGGGGCCACCACCACCCGCGGCC
>CAZCVW010000479.1:0-2155 GCA_964502185.1 uncultured Burkholderiales bacterium | reverse complement strand
GGCCCGCGGGTCGGGGTCCCGCGCCGGGAGCAGTGGGAGTTCTTCGGCGATGCCGGCGCCGAGAAGCTCTACGCCGCCGCCGTCGACCGGCTCGAACGGATCGCCGGAGAACCCGGGGTCCGGGGTGTCCCCGGAGAGCTCGTGGAGGTCGACCTCGCCCCGCTGGTGGAGGCCGGCCGCCTGCTCTACGGCAGCGCCCTGGTGGCCGAACGGCTCACCGTGATCGAGCCGTGGCTCACCGAGCATCCCGACGCCGTCCACCCGGTGGTGGCCGAGATCCTGCGCGCCGCGCAGCGCTTCGGCGGCCGGGACGTCTTCGACGCCCACCACCACCTCGCCGAGCTTCGCCGCCAGAGCGAGGCGGCCTGGGCCGGGGCCGATGCGCTGTTGCTGCCGACCACGGGGACGACCTTCACGGTGGAGGAGGCCTTGGCCGACCCCATCGCCCGCAACGCCAGGCTCGGTCACTACACCAACTTCACCAACCTGCTCGACCTGGCCGCCGTCGCCGTACCGGCCGGTAGCCGGGAAAACGGTGTGCCCTTCGGGGTGACGTTCATGGGCCGGGCCCATCAGGACCGTGCGATCGGCGCCCTGGCGGCCGCGTTCCTGGGTGAGGCCCCGTTCCTCGCCGACATGGCGTAATCGGCCGGTCCACCAACAAGGTTCCTCCCGCCGTTTCCGTCACACCGCGCCCTTACCATGACGGCAACGGGGTAGGGCGAGGGGCTTCGAGCGGAGGTGGCGGCGCTGGCCAGCAGTACACGGTGGACGGTCGACGACGTGCTCAAACTCGCGCCCGACGCCACTTTGGCGGGGGTGGCCCGGCGCCTGTCGCTCTCCGGCGTGTGGTCGCAGGCGGGGTCATCCGGGTCGCTGTTGTGGGGCCGCTGCCAGGGGAGCGCCCGGGAGCCGTACCGGGTGACCGTCGATCTCGGCGAGCCGTCGTTCCGCTGCACCTGCCCGAGCCGCCAGCAGCCCTGCAAGCACGGCCTCGCCCTCCTCATGCTGTGGGCGTCGGGCGAGGGCTCAGTGGCGGAGAGCGCCCGGCCCGCCGACTTTGCCGCCGATTGGGTCGCCGCTCTGGCCGCCAAGGCGCCCGGCCCCCGGACGTCTGGCCCCCGGACGTCCGCCGCGCCCGACCCCGTGGCCCAGGCCAAACGCCTGGCCGAACGGATCGAGCTCATGTCGGCCGGCATCGACGAGTTCGAGCGGTGGCTGTTCGACCTCGTCCGCCAGGGCCTGGCCCCGGCCCGGCACCAGCCCTTCGCCTTCTGGGACAATGCCGCCGCCCGCCTCGTCGATGCCCAGCTCCCCGGCCTGGCCGAGCGGGTGCGGACGCTCCCCGGCATCTTGTATTCCGGCGCCGATTGGGCCGAACGCCTCCTGGCCGAACTGGCCCGGGGCTTCCTGGCCGTCTCCGCCTGGCGCCGCCGGGACGACCTGCCGGCCGAGGTCGTCGCCGACCTGCGGGTCGTGCTCGGGTGGCCCCGCCGGGTCGACGAGGTGCTGGCGACGGGGGAGCGGATCACCGATCGTTGGGCCGTCGCCGGGCTGCGGGAGGAGGGCGACGCCCGTCTGCAGTCGCAGCGCACCTGGCTGGTCGGTGAACAAAGCGGCCGCCACGCCCTGCTGCTCGACTTCGCCGCGGCGGGCGCCACGCTGGCCGCGGCCCAGGTCGTCGGCTCCGTCGTCGTGGCCGAACTGGCCTTCTATCCCGGCAGCGACCCGGGCCGGGCGCTGTTCACCGGGGACAGGTCGGTGGTCGGTACGGTTGACCGGCTGCCCGTCGGTGACCTCGCCGGCGACCTCGCCTCCGGGCTCGACCAGTTCTCCCGCTGGCTCGCCGCCAACCCGTTCGCCGACCGGTTCCCGCTCACCTTGGGCGGGGTCGTGCCCGTCGTGGACGGTGGGCGCCACCTGGTCGTCGACCCCGGCGGCGCCGCCCTGCCCATGGGCGGCGAGACGGACCTCATGCTCCTCCTCGCTTTCTCCGGCGGCGAACCCGTCGACCTGTTCGGCGAGTGGGACGGGTTCCGCTTCACCCCGCTCAGCGTCGTGACCGGCGATGGGCTGGTGTCGCTGTGAAGTCGGCACCGCCGCCGGCCGGCCCCTTGGAGGAGGTCCTGTCCGCCGCCCTCGTCGGCACGGCCCG
>CAZCVW010000478.1:0-2166 GCA_964502185.1 uncultured Burkholderiales bacterium | reverse complement strand
GGTCGTTGACGGGGGCGCGGCCGTCGTCGTGGTCGTCGGCTTCGGCTTGGGGGCGGGCTTGGGCGCCTGCGTGGTAGTGGTCGGGTCGGCCTGAGTGGTGGTATCGGGGGTGGTCGTGGTCGTGGTCGGCGCCGGCGGGGCCTCGAGCCCGGCCATCACCGGGGAGGGGGCGCCGTCACCGGCGGCGTCGATGGCGAGGTCGTAGCGCAGCGCTTTGGCGTCCTCGTCGACCCGCAGGTAGGTGAGCCACATCTCCTTCGGGACCCACTCCATGCCCTTGTCGGAGCGCAGGTCGTCGAGCAGCGACTGCGAGGCCGCCCCGGAGACGACGGGGACGAGCCCGCCGGCCGGCTTGGGCAGCAGGTTCGGCTGCTTGGGCGTCAGCAGGTAGACGTCGGCGTCGATGTGCTCCTCCGCTTTCCGGCCGAGCGAGAGGATGCGCAGCGGCACCCAGGGCTCGTCGAGCGGGATGGTGAGGTGGATGGGCGTGCCCTCGCCTTCGCCCTGGCTCCGCTCCTTGGCCGCTTCGGTGTTGAACCGGGCGGCCATGAAGATCGGCGAGCGCGCCGCGTAGAAGTCGAGGACCTCGGGGGCGTCGGGCGTCAGGGCGAAGCCGTGCTCCTTGGCCCACTGGGCCACCGAGGGGCCGCCGCCCTTCAGGATGGTGATGTCGAGGGCGTCGATGCGGGTGTTGTAGATCTCCTCGGCGTCGCCGCTGGTGGCGTTGGCCTCGGGGGGAGCCGAGGCCCGCTGCGGCTGCGGCTGCGTCTCACGCTCGAGGCGCTGGAGCGTCCAGTCGCCCCCCCGCTCCACCTTGGACGGGATGCCGGGCAGCGGTACCAGCGAGCCGACCTCGGCGCCGCCGCCCTCGAAGGTGAAGCTGGTCACGTAGTGCTCGTAGCCGTCGGCCCAGGCCGACAGCGTGGCGGTGCGGACGAGCTTGACGTTGCCGCCGGGCGTGACCAGCCCGGCGCAGGCCAGGACGGGCCCGGCGGTGGCGAGGCCGGCCAGACCGGCCACGGCTCCGGCCAACCGCAGTCGCCGGGTTTTTGGGATACAGCTTCTCGGGTTCGGAACGGTTCGCATGGGGTGGTGTCCTCCCAGCTGAGTCAGGTCTACTGATCACGGCGGAAGCCGCGGTCGTCGGCGGCGAAGCCGCTGGAGCGCACCTCGAAGAGGGCGCCCTCGGGGGTACGGGAATGCGTGCCGGAACGGGTCTCGTAGGGCGGGGCCAGACCGGAGGAGTAACCGGCCAGGCCGTCGAGCGCGGCCTGGACCTCCTCCGGGGTGTCGGCCCCGGACTTCCACAGGGCGACGGCCAGGGTCTTGGCCGTGGCCCAGCCGTGGAGGGCGGCGGCCGAGGTGGAGCCGGCCCCCGAGCGGATGGCCGCGCCCTCGTCGCCCGGAGGGACGGCGTAGGGCGAGACCACCCGGGCACCCTCGGGCAGGTCGGACAGCAGGTCGGGATCGAAGAGGGAGGCGACGCCGGCCACGCCCCGGGCGGGGTTGTAACCGGCGGACTTGGCCTCGGCCAGCCACGACCGGGCGGCGGGCGTCTCGAGGCTGAGGAAGGCGGCGTCGGCGTCGGCGAAGCGGGCCGGTCCCCCGGCCGGGTCGTAGGTCTCGACCCGGACGGTCACTCCCCGGGCCTCCAACACCTGGCGGAAGCCCGGGGCCACGGCCGTGGCGTAGGGACCGTCGGGCGCCCGGTAGATGACGGCCGTGGTGCCGGGCGGCGCGACCTGGGGGTAGACGGCGTCGGCGGCCAGGTGGGCCTGGCGCTCGAGCGGGCCGGCGAAGGAGTAGACCCGCCCGCTGTTCGACTCTGCTGACCCGGCGCCCAGCACGTCTTCGGTGACGTTGAGTGTCTCCAGTAAGGGGCCGGCGACCCAGGCGGGCGCGCCGCCGGCCGAGGCCAACGACCGGGCCGAGAGGTTGACGGTGGCCACCGTGTTGGCCGCCGGGGAGGCGGCGCCGGTGGACACGACTTCGATCTGGTGGCCCCGCACGCCCCCCGAGTTATTCAGGAGGTCGACGTAGGCGGAGAAGCCCTGGACCTGGGCGGGGTCTCCACCCACCACCCCGATCCGCAGCGGTCCGGAGGGGGCCGGGCCGCTGCGGGCGGGCGGAGCGGCGGTCGCAGCCGGGGGGGAGGCCGGGGCTGCC
>CAZCVW010000477.1:0-2170 GCA_964502185.1 uncultured Burkholderiales bacterium | reverse complement strand
GGAGAGCACGAAGGCCAGCCAGGTGTCGACGGTGCCGAAGGCCAGTTCGCCCGCCTCGGCCCGGCGCCGGTCGGGGTCGGCCAGGTCGAGCAGGAAGGCCAGCTTGGTGGCCGAGGCATTGGGCGCCAGCCGGAGGCCTTCGGCCTGGAGGGCGAGGCACATGCCCACCGTCCGCAGGTCCTGCCAGCCGACCCCGGGCCCGACCGGCATCCCGCTCTTGCGCTCCCACAGCACGGTCGAGGCCCGCTGGTTGGTGATGCCCACCCCGGCCACCGGGCCGTTCCAGCGCTCCAGGGCCTCGGCCGCCACTTCCCGGGCGGCGGTGGCCTGGGCGACGGGATCGAACTCGACGAAGTTGGGCATGGGTAGGGACGGCAGCGCCTGGCGGTAGGCGGAGGTGGCGAACTCGCCGGCGGCGGTGATGACCGCGGCCCGCACGCCGCTCGTCCCGGCGTCGATGGCGAGAACGGCCGGCTCCGAATCCCCGGACATCAGATTTGGCATCAGATCCGCATCAGATCCGGCGTCGCCGTGAGGCGATCATGCCGCCGAGGATCCCGAAGGACATGGCGAAGAGCCCGGAGGCGGCGACGGCCTCCATCACCTCGATGACGCTGTCCCCCTCCCGGCCGAGCAGCTGTTCCCCGACGAGGGCCCGGGTGACGATGCGCAGCGGCAGCCACAGACCGAAGGCGGCCAGGCCGGCGAGAGCGCCGTGGGTGTAGGGCGAGCCGGTGGCGATCTGGGCCCCCCGATAGCCCGCGGCGGCGAAGGCGGCCAGAATCACGGCGAACAGGAAGAGCACCCACAGGCCGTCGTCGAGCCCGTCGAAGGCCGACATCACGAGGTCCACGATGCTGGCGGGGGCGATCACGCACAGCCCGACGACGGCGCCCCGGCCGATGGCGCGCCCGTCGAATTCGAGACCAACCGGCGCTCTCAAGACTGGGCTCTCATGACCAGGACCACCCGGGAGGCAGGAACGGGGACGGGAGCCCCAGCTTGCCCGGGTTCAGCACCCCGGAGGGGTCAAGCGCCGATTTCAGGTCCCGCAGCACGCCGAACGCACCCGCGCCTAGGGCCGGTTCGAGCCACGCGCCCCGGACCAGGCCGACGCCGTGGTGGTGGCTGATCGCCCCGCCGGCGGCCACGGTGGCGGCCATGGCGACGTCGAGAGCGGTCCGGTAGTAGGCGTCCTTGGCGACAGGGTCGTCCCCGGGTGCGCCGGCGAAGGTGAAGTAGAGGCAGCCGCCGTCGACGTAGGCGTGGGAGCAGTGGCCGGTGGCGGCCAGCGTGCCCGGCACGGCGGCCAGGGCGGCGGCGACCTCCGCGTACAGGCCGGGCAGCCGGCTCCACGATCCGGCCACCTCCAGCGTGTCGACCACCAGGCCGGCGCTCACCACCGTGGCCAGGGCGGAGACGTCGTTGCGGTGCTCCAGCCAGCGGCCGACCAGGCGCCGGTCGCGGCGCTCCGAGCCGGGAGTCCGCCGCGACTCCTCGGCGACCACGGCCAGGGTCCAGTCGAGCAACTCGGGGTCGGCCTCGTCGAGCACCAGCAGCAGGTGGCCGTCCTCCGAGAAGTTCCGCTGGGCCTCGGCCTCGTCGTAGAGGCGGAGCACCGCCGGGGTCGCCCCCCGGCGCAGCACCCGCCGGCAGGCGTCGAGACCATCGGCGAAGCGGGCGAAGGCATAGGCGGCCCAACCGGTGGACGACGGGCGCGGCCGCAGCCGCAGCGTCACTTCGGTGACCACCCCGAGCGTGCCTTCCGAACCGACGAAGACCTGGGTCAGGTCCGGCCCGGTGGCGGCCCGGGGCGCCCCGCCGGTCCGCACCCGGCGGCCCCGGCCGTCGACCACCGAGAGCCCGGCCACCATGTCCTCGATCTTCCCGTAGCGGGTCGAGTACTGCCCGGCGCCCCGGCAGGCGACCCATCCGCCGACCGTCGACAGCTCCATCGACTGGGGCCAGTGACCGACCGTGAGGTGCCGCTCGGCCAGCGTCCGCTCCAGTTCGGCGCCATTGGTGCCCGGGAGCACCCGGGCGAGGAGGGAGGTGTCGTCAATGTCGACGACGCCGGTCAGCCCGTTGAGGTCGAGGACCACGCCGCCGGCCACGGGGACGGCGCCGCCGCACACACCCGAGCGCCCGGCGGCGGGCGTCAGCGGGACGC
>CAZCVW010000476.1:0-2185 GCA_964502185.1 uncultured Burkholderiales bacterium | reverse complement strand
CTGTCGTCGAGCGGTACACGTTGTACGTCACCGTGGTGCCCGGGCACGTCACCGTCGCCGCGCTCCAGGCCAGGTTGATCGCGCAGGCCGCGGTGCCCGCGCTCGTCGCGCTGTCCAGGCCGGCGAACGTCGCCGGCGTCGTGCACCCGCCGGTTGCGATGGCGTCGTCGCAGTTGCTGTTGGCCGATTCGCAGCCCGCCACGATGGCCCTCACGACGTAGGCGAAGGTGGCGCCGCCGCTCAGCCCGTTGTCGACGTAGGTCGTCCCGCTGACGTTGGGGGCGACGAGGGCATAGTTCGTCTGCGGGCACGTCCCCGCGGCCCGGTACACGTTGTAGCCGCTGGCCCCGGCGACTACGTTCCAGGTCACCGTGATCTGGTTGGGGGCGGTGGCGGTTGCGGTGGTACCGGTGGGGGCCAGGGGCGCCGTGCAGCCGTTGCGGCCGTCGAGGGTGATGGCGCCCGTGGCCAGCGGGTCCAGCCAGTTGCTGAGGCGGGTGGAATTGGTGCCGTTGCCCGTCCAGGAGACCGAGAACCGGCCGTAGAAGTCGGAGAGGTCGGCGGCGCCGCAGGCCGACGGCCCGCCGTGGAGCTGGCCGATGTAGCGGCCGACCGACGTGTAGAGGGGGGATCCCGACGAGCCCGGCTCCGTGACGCCGAGGCCGGCGCCCCAGAACGCGTGCAAATGAGAGCCGGGACCGCCGGGAGGAAACGCGCCGTCCTGCGTGTCTGTCGTCGAGAACGTGATCCGCATCTCTTCCACGTTGGGGTGATGAATGCCGAGCGGCGAGTTGAACTGCCCGGTGTTCCTGTCCCAGCCTGCGAAGAAGACGTTGAAGGCCGGCAGTGGCTGGTCGTCCAGCTCCACCAGGGTAAAGTCGGAAATGTCATAGGCGGAGCGGAAGAACGATCCCGTGTTGAACTGGCTGAGCGAGCCGTTGCCGGGGCCGCTCTGCCCGGGGCCCTGCGGCCGGCAGGTCGAGTTGAAGTAGTTCCAGAAGGTGACCAGCGAGGCGGCGTTCCCGGCACCGATCCCGCAGTGGAATGCGGTCATGAAGTAGGGCCTGGCATCGTTGGCGGTGTTGTTGACCAGTGACCCGCTGCAGATCCGGCTGCCACCGGTGGAGATCACGGCGTTGGCCCGCTCCTCGTTGTTGTACGGGTCGCTGATCGGGCACACGATGTCGATGTTGCAGGCGCCGGACTTCTCCATGTTCGGCTGGCCGAAGCCGCGATAGTCGTGGTTGACGAGGGCCAGGTGCAGCTTGAGCGCCCCGCGCGCCGCTTCCGGGATCGTGAGCTCGAGCACCGTCTCTTCGCCGAACACGGGCGGCGTCCACAGCTCTCCGTGGTCTTCGTTGTCGTCGGCGGTGAAGGGCCGGTAGACGTGCTTGCCGTCCGCCGAATAAATGAAGAGGCGGCCTCCGGCGGGCATGAAGTACTGGTCGAAGGCGAAATTCAGCGACCGGGCGTCCTTGGAGTAGACGCGGAGGCGCCACAGCAGCTCGCCGCTGTCCAGCCGCTCCCATGTGCCCGCGGTCTCCGGAGTCAGGTCCACCTTCAGGTTCGCGGCGTACCGCAGATCCTTCTCTCCGGTCTCGGCGAAGTGCCGATCGTCCTCGGCCCGGAGGGCCTCGGCGTCGACCAGCGGCATCGAGATCCGCTCGACGGCGTCGAGGGGCTGGACGCGCGCGGTCCAGGCGGTCGGTTCAGGATCGTTCGGCGTCGCCTGCGCAAAGGAAGGCAGGGCCAGGGCCACACAGAGAGCGAGGTATTTCATGGTTCTCCCACGTCGAGGGACGGGCGTAGATTCTTGGGCAAGGGAAGAGGAACAGAATGCTAGCAGAAGTTCGTCAAGATTTGTGCCCGGCGGTCAAAAAAGAGGGGCCCCTGGCGGGCCCCCTCTGCGATGACTCGATCCGGGCGTCCGGGCCTACGGGCTCCAGTCCCCGAAGGGCTCGAGGGTGTAGACGGACGTGCCGCAGTCGGATGCGCGCGCTCACTGGCCGCTGCCGCCGGCACTTATAATCAACCGGTACGCCACGTTCGTCCTCCGCCCGGACGAGTGCGCTTCGACAGGTCCTCGAATGCCCGCCACGAAGAAGAAGGCCCTGCGCCGGAAGCCGGCCCCCCGCCGCGCCGCCGGGGGGCCGACGCGCGCCCTCACCGGCGACAGCCTCAACGC
>CAZCVW010000475.1:0-2185 GCA_964502185.1 uncultured Burkholderiales bacterium | reverse complement strand
CCGGGCCGGCCCCCACCGCCGCGGCCGACGGCCCGGCCAACGACCAGGCCGAGAAGGCGCTCTTCGACGCGCTGGAGGGCACCTGCCTGCCGGCCGCGGTCGAGTCGGTCCGCCAGCTCTACGACCTGGCCAAGAACAAGGGCCGGGAGCTGCAGTGGGGCCAGGGTGAGCACCCGTCCGTCACCGCCGTGTTCGACGTTGGCGGCCAGCCGGTGGGCGTGTGGAGCTGCTACACCGATCTGAAGCCGTCCTTCGTCGTCAACTTCGAGTGGCTCGTGCCCCACGTCGACACGGAGGCGCTCCAGCGCCTGGCCGACGGGCTGGGCCGCCTCCAGAGCGTGCCCGAGCGCCTCGCCGGTCTCGCCGAAGCGGGCTACCGGCGCCGGCTGGCCCTGGCCGTGAACGCCGTGCTCGCCCAGCCCGGCGCGGCCGACGTGATCTCCTCGGCGCTGGACGACATCCTCCACCCGAGCTCGACCCCGGCCAGCAACTGAGCTCGTCAGGAAACGTCACTCGACCCGGTCCCGACCGGGTCGAGTGACCGATTCTGGCGCGGCTGTCTCACCCACTCCGCACAATCGGGGCATGCGTCACACGGGCCTCTGCGCCGCCCTCCTCACGACGTTGCTCGTATTCCCCGGCTGCCGGGTCGAGGTCCGCTCATCCGGCCCGGTCGCCCTCGAAAGGGCCGAGGCCGGAACGACGGGAGCGGAGAGGTCGGCGACCGTCGAGCGGGGCGTCGATGGCGACACCATCGTGGTGACGGGCGGTGAGCGCGTCCGCCTCATCGGAATCGACACCCCTGAGACGGTCGATCCCCGACGCGCCGTCGGGTGCTTCGGGAAGGAGGCGTCGCGACGCACGGGCGATCTCCTTCCGCCCGGAACCGCCGTCCGACTCGTCTACGACGTGGACCGCCAGGACCGGTTCGGCCGCACGCTGGCCTACGTGTACCGGGCCACCGACGGGTTATTCGTCAACGCCGCCCTCGTCGAGGAGGGCTACGCGCAGCCCGCCACTTTTCCGCCCAACGTCGCCCACGCCGACGAGTTCGGCGAGCTCGCCGCCCGGGCCCGGGAGCGCGGGTCGGGGATGTGGGGCACCTGTCCCGATTAGCCCCGTTTGCGCATTCGCTGCCTCTTGCAAGCAGACGTTGGTTGGCCTTAGTCTACCAATGGGTAACTTATGGACTGCCTCATTGAAGAGGAGGAGCTGCGCCATGGCTGATTTCTCCCTGGAACTGAACGAGGACCAGCTTCAGATCCAGAAGTGGGTGCACGAGTTCGCCGAGCGGACGGTGCGTCCCGCCGCCGCCGAGTGGGACGAGCGGGAAGAGACCCCGTGGCCCGTGATCCAGGAGGCGGCCAAGATCGGCCTCTACTCCTGGGAGGCGATGGCCAACTTCTTCGCCGACCCGACCGGCCTCACCATGGGCATCGCCAACGAGGAGCTCTTCTGGGGCGACGCCGGCATCGCCCTGTCGATCTTCGGGTCGTGCCTCGGCGTGGCCGGGATCATGAACAACGGCACGCCCGAGCAGGTCATGACCTGGATCCCGGAGTGCTTCGGCACCCCGGATGACGTCAAGCTGGCCGCCTTCTGTGTCACCGAGCCCAACGCCGGCTCCGACGTGTCGTCCTTGCGCACCCGGGCGGTCCGCGACGGCTCCGACTGGGTGCTCAACGGCACGAAGTGCTTCATCACCAATGGCGGCATCGCCGACGTCCACGTCGTGGTGGCCACCATCGACCCGGCGCTGGGCGCCCGGGGGCAGGCCTCGTTCGTGGTGCCCCCCAACACCCCGGGCCTGAGCCAGGGCAAGAAGGAACGGAAGATGGGCATCCGGGCCAGCCACACGGCCGAGGTGCTCTTCGACGACGTGCGCCTTCCGGCCGAGTGCCTGCTCGGTGGCGAAGAGAAGCTCGAGGCCCGCCTGGCCCGCGCCCGGGAGGGCGGCAAGACGTCGACCCAGGCCGCCATGCGCACGTTCGAGGCGAGCCGCCCCATCGTCGGCGCCCAGGCCATCGGCATCGCCCGGGCCGCCTACGAGTACGCCCTCGACTACGCCAAGGAGCGGACGCAGTTCGGGAAGCCGATCATCGAGAACCAGGCGATCGCCTTCCTGCTGGCCGACATGGCCACCGAGATCGACGCCGCCCGCCTGCTCGTGTACCGCGCCCTGTGG
>CAZCVW010000474.1:0-2189 GCA_964502185.1 uncultured Burkholderiales bacterium | reverse complement strand
CTCGGCGGCCGCCAGCACGTCCCGGTTGGCATCGGCGTCGTCGGTGGCGGCGAGAGCCAGCCATGCGCCGTCGACGTCCTCGGGCCGGAACGGGCGGCGGCGGACGGTGAGGCGGCCCTCGCCGGCCCACCCGTCGACCTCGGGCGCGACCGACGGAGCCACCACGACGACCTCGGCTCCGCACTCCAGCAGGTCGGCGATCCGGCGGGTGGCGACCACCCCGGCCCCGACGACCAGCACCCGGCGCCCAGCCAGGAGCAGGCTGACCGGGTAGCCGGGAGGGTTCAGCTGATGCCCCCGAGGGCCACCGGAGACGTCCCGTCCCGCCTCTGCTGGTAGAAGGACAGGATCTGCAGTTCGATCGAAAGGTCGACCTTGCGGAGCGACACGCCTTCGGGCACCGAGATCACCGTCGGGGCGAAGTTGAGGACCGACCTGACCCCCGCCTGCACCAGCGCCTCGGCCACTTCTTGAGCAACCGCGGCCGGGGTGGCGATGATCCCGATGGCCACCCGCCGTTCGGCCACGATCCGGGGAAGTTCACCGATGGGCTCGACGGTCAAGCCGCCCACCGCCTCGCCCTCCTTGGTGGGATCGGCGTCGACCAGGGCCACCACCCGGAAGCCTCTGGCCGAGAAGCCCCGATAGTTGGCCAGGGCGTGACCCAGGTTCCCGATGCCGACGATGACGACCGGCCAGTCCTGCGTGAGCCCGAGTTCCCGGGAGATCTGGAAGAGGAGGTACTCGACGTCGTAGCCGACACCCCGGGTGCCGTAGGAGCCGAGGTAGGAGAAGTCTTTGCGGACCTTGGCGGCGTTCACGCCCGCCATTTCGGCCAATCGCTCCGAGGAGACGGTGCGGACCCTCTGTTCGGCGTTCTCCACCAGGGCCCGGTAGTACAACGGCAGCCGGGCGACGGTCGCCTCAGGGATCCGCCGGGGTTGGTCGGGCAACGCCTTCGTCTCCGTTTTCAGGTCACAAAGCTCTCAGGCTAGCGACTTTGTGACCGAATTCTCAAACGCCACTGTCTGTCAGGGTGACGTGGGCCCGGGCGCGTGACACCTCGCAACCCCGGGCCCCCAAGTTGTTCTAGGAGACGACCACGGTGCCCTTCATCCGGGCGTGGACCTCGCAGTGATACAGGTACTCGCCGGCTTTGTCGAAGCTCCGGCGGAAGTCACCGCTCGTCAGCCGGCCCGAGTCGAAGGACTTGTCGTCAGCCGTGACGGTGTGGTTCACCCCGCGGTCGTCGAAGGTCCAGACAACCTCCCGACCCACCGGAACGGCGACCGCGGCGGGGTTGTAGGAGGTGTTCTTCACGACGACGATCCCCTCGCCCAGTTGCAGCGTCGTCGAGGGAGCGTCGAGGGCGCCCGGGTCGGCGTTGTCGCCCTCGATGACGGAACAGGCCAACGGCGACACTGACAGCGCTACGGCGCAGACGATGGACCAAGCCTTCATGAGGAATGAAGTGTAGAACCCGGCCATTGTTGAGGCGGCACTTAAGTTCCGAACACTCTCCGTCGATATCTCATTCGACCGAAACACTTCGTCCCACGAAACGGCAAACCCGGAGAAATCCGGGGACGCAAAGCCACGGGCCTAACCCCTGTTGGGGGTATGGCAGCCGAGCTACCGAATGGGGGCTCCGCCCTCTCGTGGGTGCCAACGCGCACTGAGAAGGGCTGGGAGCTATGAGAAAGCTCTTGGTTTGCGTCGTCCTCGCCTTGGGCGTGGTGACCCTGCCGAGTACCGCCGGTGCGGCCGATCCGGCCGCCGACGAGGCTGGTTTTGTGAGCCGCATCAACGACCTCCGGGCGAGCAAGGGTCTCCCGGCGCTCGAGGTGCACCCGAACCTGGTGGAGAAGGCCCGAGCCTGGGCGGCCACGATGGGGGCGGCCGGCCGGATCTGGCACTCCAGCCTGTCGGACGGCATCACCGCCGACTGGCTCAAGCTCGGCGAGAACGTCGGGATGGGTGGCGGCGTCGAGACACTGCACAACGCCTTCGTGGCGTCGCCGAAGCACTACGAGAACCTCATCGACCCAGCCTTCGGGCAAATCGGCATCGGCGTCGCGTACGTCAACGACACGCTGTTCGTGTCGGAGATGTTCATGAAGCTCGATTCCGGCCCGGCCCCGGCCCCGGTCGTCGCCACGCCGGCCGCGGCGGTGAGCGTCCCCGCTCCG
>CAZCVW010000473.1:0-2208 GCA_964502185.1 uncultured Burkholderiales bacterium | reverse complement strand
GGCCGCCGCCGCCCGCCTCGGCCACGTCGCGCTGGTGTCGGTCAGCCGGGGCGTGCCCATCGGGCCCGACGGCGCCTGGCGCCTCGCCGCCCAGAACCCCGTGTTCGTCTGCTGGGGGCCCCAATGAGTGGTCCAGTGAGTGTTCCAGTGATCGTCGTCTGCTCTCTCACCGAGGCCGGCGCCGCCCTCGCCCGCCGCCTTCCCTACGAGCACCACCACGGAAGCCTGGTGGCCACGGTGGCCGAACGCTGGGCTGGTATCGACGGGTCCGGGGTCGAAGCCTTCGTGCTCGTCTGCGCCACCGGCATCGCCGTCCGGGCCATCGCCCCCCACCTGGCCGACAAGGCGACCGATCCCGCCGTCGTCGTCGTGGACGACGCCGGCCGCTACGCCATCGCCCTGGCCGGCGGCCACCGCGGCGGGGCGAACGATCTGGCCCGAGAGGTCGCCGCCCTGCTCGGAGCCGAACCGGTGGTCACCACCGCCACCGACGCCGCCGGACTGCCCGCCCTCGACACGCTCCCCAACTTCGTCGCCGAAGGCGACGTGGCCGGGGTCACCCGGGCATGGTTGGACGGCCGGCCGCCGATCGTCGAGGTCGACCCGACCCTCGGCGGGTGGTGGCGAGAGGGCCCAGAAGAAATCTCATTGCGGAGAACGCCGGAAAAACGCGCTCAGAGCAATGAGATTCTCGGACGGGTCCTCGTGACGGACACCAACCACCGCCCCCGGCCAGGCGAAGTTGTCCTCCGGCCCCGCTCCCTCGTCCTCGGTGTCGGCGCCAGCGCCAACGCCGACCCCGACGCCTTACGGACCCTCGTCCACGACACCCTGGCGGCGGCCGACCTCCACCCCGGCGCGGTGGCCGCCGTGGCCACCATCGACCGCAAGCGCGACGAACCCGCCATCGTCGCCCTCGCCGAGCACCTCGGCGTGCCGCTCCGAACCATGCCGGCCGATGCCCTCGCCGCGGTGGCCGTCCCCAACCCGAGCGCCGTCGTGGCCGCCGCCGTGGACACGCCGTCCGTCTCCGAGTCGGCCGCCCTCCTGGCCGCCGGACCGGGCGCCGCCCTGATCGTCGAGAAGCACAAGAGTGCCGAGGCCACCGTGGCCGTAGCCCGCCGGGCCACGCCCGAAGGCGAACTTTCCGTCGTCGGGCTCGGCCCCGGCGACCCCCGATGGCGCACGCCGGCGGCCGCCGCCGCCGTCCGCCACGCCAACGTGGTCATCGGCTACGGGCCCTACGTCGATCTGGCCGCCGACCTGCTCTCCTCCGGCCAGGAGGTGGTGCGCTCCCCGATCGGCGCCGAGACGGAGCGCGGCCGGGCGGCCCTCCGGGCGGCCGCCGCCGGGCGGCGTGTGGCCCTCGTCTGTTCGGGCGACCCCGGCGTGTTCGCCATGGCGTCGCTCGTCTGCGAACTGGCCCCCGTTGAAGGCGACCCGCCGGTGGTGGTCGTCCCCGGCGTGACCGCCGCCCTGGCCGCCGCCGCCGCGCTGGGCGCGCCGCTCGGCCACGACCACGCCGCCATCTCCCTGTCCGACCTGCTCACGCCCTGGCCCGTCATCGAGCAGCGGCTGCGGGCGGTGGCCGAGGCCGACATGGCCGTGTCCCTCTACAACCCCCGCTCCAAGCGGCGGGTCACGCAACTGGAGCGGGCGCTCGCCATCCTGGGCGCCCACCGCCCGCCGGACACGCCGGCGGCCATCGTGACCGACGTCGGCCGTCCGGGACAGCGGGTCATCACCACCACCCTGGCCAAGCTCGACCCGGCCGACGTCGACATGCTCTCCCTGGTCGTCGTGGGCTCGAGCACCACCCGCTACGCCGGAGACCGCATGGTGACCCCGAGGGGCTACGGCGGATGACCGTTGTGATCGCGGCCAACTGCACCGCCTGCGGCGCCTGCCTCGCCACCTGCCCGGAGGGGGCGCTGTCCCCCGCCCGCCACCGTCCGGCGGTGGACGACGCCGCCTGCACCCTCTGCCTCGCCTGCCTGGAGGTCTGCCCCGTGGATGCGATCACTCCCCTAGAACCAGGCACTCCCCTAGAACCAGGATTTCCGGTCCACCCGATCGAAGCGGCCAGCTACCGGGTGATGGCCGAGCGGGTCGACCTGTCCGGGTGGCCGCCCGGCGAGCGGGACGTGGTGGCCCGCATGATCCACGCCACCGCCGACGAGTCCTTCGCCGAGACCGCCCGCATCGGCC
>CAZCVW010000472.1:0-2211 GCA_964502185.1 uncultured Burkholderiales bacterium | reverse complement strand
GGCCGACGCGGCGCCGCCGGCCGTCTCCGGCGTGGAGGTGGAGCCGCTCGCCGCCGATGCCGTCCGGGTGCGCTGGTCGACCGACGAACCGTCGACCGGCGAGGTGGTGCTGGACACCCCGGGCCCCCAAGGCGAGGTGACCGGGAGGCGGCGCATCCCCGACGTCCACTCGGTGGCCGGCTACCCGGGCCTCACGACGCCCGAGGTGGAGTCGAGGGGCACCTTCCTCGACCGGCCGGTGCTCGGCCGGACCCACGAGGTGCTCGTCACCGGGCTCCGGGCCGGCCAGCCCTACGGCTACGAGATCGCCGCCACCGACGGGGCCGGGAACCAGCGGACGGGAGACGCGGGCCGCTTCACCGCGACGGATGCGCTCTACGCCCCGGACGCCCCCGACATCGCCCAGCTCCGCTCGGTCGACAACCAGGGACTACCCCCGGCCGGGTCGCAGCAGCCGTGGGGCACGTCGGGCCAGCTGGCCGTCGGGCGGCTGGCGGCGGGCGAGGACCTTCCCCCCATCCTGCCGGCCGTGACCACGTCGTCGGTGACGCTCATGCCCGCCTTCATGTTCCGCCTGCCCGACGGCCTCGACCTCCGCCGGATCACCGGGGCGGCGGTGCAACTGTTCTCCGTCCAGGACTCGGTCGACGAGAACGACCGGCCGGCCTGGTCGCTGGATCTCCTCGCGTCGGGGGTGGAGGACGGATGGGGACCCGGCACCACCTATGAGAAGGTGGCGGCCGCCCCGGCCGACGCCCACCTCGTCCCCGAGCCGACGCTGGCCCGGGGCGGGAATGTCGGCTACTCGTTCGCCGTCGCCTGCAACGACCTCGCCGCCGTCACCGCCAACCTGGGCGGGGACTCCCCCGGCGCCCGGGGGCTCGCCTTCCGCCTCCAGTCGCGGTCGGAGTACCCGCAGTCGATCCTGTCGTTCGAGACCGGTTTCGGCCGGCGCTCCCGGGGCCTGGAGTTCCGGCCCCTCCTGGTCCTGACGCTGGACGGTGCTGACCCGCTCCCCTGCCGGGCCGGCGAGCCCGCCCCGGCCATCAGCCACGTGCTGGTCGACCACGTCGACGACACGTCGGCCGTCGTCGCCTGGCGGACCGACGTGCCGTCCGACTCCACCGTGTACTTCCGCCGGGCCGGAGCAAGCGACTGGGTGCCCGTGAGCAGCGGGGTGCGGGTCACGCAGCACTTCGTACGGGTCGGCGGCCTCGACCCGCTCGGCGCCTACGAGTTCGTGGTGCGTTCGGCCAACTGCTCCGGAGCAGCCGGCGTGGACGACAACGGTGGGGCGGCCTACGCCCTGTTCCCGGAGGCGTACCAGGCCCCGGAGATGAGCGGGCTGTTCGCCGAAGCCGCCGGCGCCGGGCGGGTCATCGGCTGGACGACCGACCAGCCGGCCTCGTCGGTGGTGTACGTCGGGACGAGCCCGTCCGCCCTCGACCGGCGGGTGGAGGGGCCGGGCGGGCAGGCCGCCCACCGCGTGCCCGTCACCGGGCTGGCGCCCTGTCGCTTCCACTACTTCGCCGTCGAGAGCACCAACCCGCAAGGCCGGACGGTCCGCTCCGGCGTGTTCGCCTTCGATCCCGCCCCGGACGGCGGCACCCTGGCCACCTACGACTTCTCGGGCGGCCCGGAGGGTTGGACCTTCTCTCCGGGCAACGGCGGCCTTGGCCGGATCGTTGAGATGGGCCCCAAACCGAGTGACCAGCCGGGCGACGAGCCGGGCAACAACACGGACGGCGGCTGGCCGGTGAACCCGACGGCGTGGCGGCTCCGGCCCGAGCCGGCCTTCGACGGCTCCGTGGCCATGCGGACGGTGCTGCGCGACGCCGTGCCGGGCTACAGCTCCGGCGCCGACGTGCGCCTCGTCTCGCCGCCGGTCGACCTGCCGCCCGGGCCCGTCCGGCTGCGGTTCCGGGAGTGGTACCTGCTCGACCCGGGGGCGCAGGCCCGCGTGGAGCTCTCCCCGGACGGCGGCGCCACCTGGGTGGCCTTGCGGCGCGGACCGGACGGGGACGGGCCGGACGGCAGCGGCAACGCCGGCTTCCCGTCGGCGGCCGTCACCGAGATCCCGGTCGACCCGTCCCTCACCGGCCGTCCGGTGCGGCTGGCCTTCCGCCTGCTCTCCGGCGCCGCCGCCGAGGTGGTGGGAGGCGGCTGGGCGGTCGACGACGTCGCCCTGCTCGGCCAGGCCTGCCCTCCGGT
>CAZCVW010000471.1:0-2213 GCA_964502185.1 uncultured Burkholderiales bacterium | reverse complement strand
GACGCCGCGGCCCCGCCGCCCGCCGAAGCCGTGCCCGCTCAGGCGCCCTCCCCGGCCCCGCTCGTCTCTCCGATCATCCCCGTGGGCAAAGGCATGTGGCTCTACCAGCTCTCGCAGGTGGGCAGCGTGAAGGGGGTCATCGACAAGGCGAAGGAAGTCGGGCTCACCCACCTCTACATCCGGGTCGGTTCCTCGAAGAAGGGGTTCTACGGCCAGGAGGAGCTCAACCGGCTCCTGCCCGCCGCCCACGCGGCCGGCCTGAAGGTCATCGGCTGGGACTTCGTCTACCTGGTCGATCCCAACGCCGACGCCGAGCGTTCCGCCGCCGAGATCACTTACGTGACGCCCGACGGGCACCGGATGGACGCCTTCTCGGCCGACATCGAGACCGCCGCCGAGGGCGTGAACCTCACTCCGGAAGGGGCCTTGGCCTACGGCGCCCGGCTCCGGGAGCTGGCCGGGCCGGATTACCCGCTGATCGCCACCGTCCCCCGTCCGAATCCGAAGCGGCCGTTCCCCTTCGCCGAGGCCACCGCCCACTTCGACGCCATCGCCCCGATGGTCTACTGGATGAACCGGGACCCGGCCACCGACGTGGCCCAGGCCATCGCCGACCTGGCCGCCTTCGGCAAGCCGGTGCTCCCGATCGGCCAGGCCTACGACGGCGGCCCGGAGGGCGGCCCGGCCGGCGACCCGCCCAAGGACGCCCTGGTCCGGTTCATGGACACCGCCCTGGGTAGGGGCGCCCTCGGTGTTTCCTTCTGGGTGTGGCACCACACCACGCCGGAACAGTGGTCGGCCATCGACGAGGCGCAGGCCTGGGAACTTATCCCCGGTGAGCCCAAGGGCCAGCCCCGGGTGGCCTACCTGCAACGCCTCCTGACCCATCTCGGCCAGCCGACCGTCGCTGACGGCCAACTCGGGCCGGCCACGCGGGCGTCGCTCACCGCCGTCCAGGTCTCACTCGGGCTCCCCGGCACCGGGCGACTCGACGACCCCACGATCACGTCCCTGCTGCGCCCCCGCCTCTAACCGGGGATCGACTCCGTCCAACCCCACGCCGCGCCCGCCGGAGTGTCGACGCGGACGAGGTCCCGGGCCAGGCGGGCCACCCGGCCCTCCGGGCCCGTCACGAGGACGGGAGCCCGACCGACCACGATCGTCGGCAGGGTGCGGGCGTCGTCCGGACCCAAGGCCGAACCGTCCGGGTGGGCAACGGCCGTCCAGCGATAGTCGGCTCCCGCCCACCAGTCGCAGGGACCCCAGCGCCGGGCGTGCCAGCCCGACGACTCCACCGCCAGGCGCCCCGGGCCGAGCAGGATCTCGCCGTGGACCCGGCCGGCGCCGAGGATCTGACCCTCGGCGCCCTCGGGCGGCCCCGGGGCGGGGCCGGCGCGGGGAGGCTCGACGGTCTCCCACTCGAGGTCGAGGCCGACGGGCATCCGGTCGCCGAGCTCGGCGCCCCAGGCCTCGGCCGGATCGTCGAAGGCCAGGCCGAAGGCTTCCATCCCGAAGCTCCAATGCTCGAGCGGGGTCTCGCACACCATCTCGCCCCACAGCCCGTCGGCCCGGACCTCGAGCCCGGCGCGGGGCAGCGGCACCTCGTGGTCCCGCACCACGATGAGCCCCTCCGGGGTCAGGAAATGGCTCCACCACCAGCACGTGCCGAGGTTGGGATAGATCGTGAGCGACACGAAGCCGGAAACGTCGGGGCCGGCGAAATCGACGTACCAGGAGTCGGCCCAGAGCGGCTCGGGGCCGGGAAGGTGAGGTCGCTCGTCGGCGCTCGAGATCGCCGGCCGGATCACCGCCGGACCCGGCTGCGGTGAAGGAACCAGCCCAACGTGCCGATAGTTACCGGTATGGACCCTGAGCCAGAGAACAGGGCTGTGGGCGGGCCCGCACCGCCCCCCCTGTCGCGCCGGCGCGCCCTGCAGTTGCTGGCGGCCGCCTTCGTGGTGGGCGCCTGCGACCACCCAGCGCGCCGCCTCGAGCGGGCGGGCCGGGACACGACCACCACGTCGTCCTCGTCGACGACGTCGTCGACCACCTCAGCTTCGGGGACCACCTCAGCTCCGCCGACCACCACGTCCACCACGACGTCCACCACTGCGTCCACCTCTGGCACCACCACGACCACCGCGCCGGGCCCCTCGAGCACCACGAGCAGCACCTGGCCGGAGCAGCCGGAACGGCCGCAGGTGGCCCGGGCC
>CAZCVW010000470.1:0-2221 GCA_964502185.1 uncultured Burkholderiales bacterium | reverse complement strand
TGTGCTTGCGGGGTCCGGCGCCCACCCCTTCGGTGAAGAAGCTGAGGCCGATGCCCATGAGGGTGCCCTCGCCGGTGGCCTCGAATTCGGCCCGGTTCTCCTCCTGCTCGGCCCGCAGCTGTTTGTAACCGGCGGCGTCGAGGGTGGCCTGCAGGGTGAGGGGGTAGTTCCCCGAGTCGTACTCCCATCCCGTCTTGGTCCGGTACGGGAACTGCTCCGGTTGGATGAGGTTCTTCATGCGCAGCTCGGCGGGGTCCACGCCGAGGTCGTGGGCCAGGATGTCGACCAACCGCTCGACGAGGTAGACCGCCTCGGTGATGCGGAACGAGCAGGCGTAGGCCACCCCGCCGGGAGCCTTGTTGGTGTAGACCCCGGTCACCTTGCAGTGGGCGGCCTCGAGGTCGTAACTGCCGGTGAAGATCGAGAAGAACCCGGCCGGGAACTTCGTCGGCTGGGCGGTGGCGTTGAAGGCGCCGTGGTCGGCCAGGGTGGTGGTCCGCAGGGCGAGGATCCTCCCCTCGCGGGTGGCGGCGATCTCGCCGTGCATGTGGTAGTCGCGTGCGAAGCCGGTCGTCATCAGGTTCTCGGAGCGGTCCTCCATCCACTTGACCGGCACCCCGGTGACGATCGACGCCACCACCACGCAGACGTAGCCGGGGTAGATGGGCACCTTGTTCCCGAAGCCGCCGCCGAGGTCGGGCGAGATGACCTGGATCTTGTGTTCCGGGAGGCCGGCCACGAGGGCGTAGACGGTCCGGTGGGCGTGCGGCGCCTGGCTGGTGATCCAGCAGGTGAGCTTGCCCGTCACCTTGTCCATGTGGGCGATGCTGCCACACGTCTCCATGGGCGACGGGTGGGAGCGGGGGTAGAGGATGTCCGCCTCGGCCACCACGTCGGCCTGGGCGAAGACGGCGTCGCAGGCGGCGGCGTCGCCCGATTCCCAGTCGAAGATGTGGTTGTCGGTCTTGCCCTCGATGTCGGTGCGGATGACGGGGGCGCCGGGGTCGAGGGCTTTGGTGGCGTCCACCACCGGGGGGAGGAGCTCGTACTCCACGTAGATGAGCTCGAGGGCGTCGCGGGCCGAATAGCGGTCCTCGGCCACCACGAAGGCCACCTCCTGGCCGTGGAAGCGGACCTTGTCGGTGGCGAGGACGGCCTGGGTGTCGCCCGACATGGTCGGCATCCAGGCCAGGTTGAGCGTCTCCAGAGTCGCCCCCGTGATCACGGCCTTCACCTTGGGGTGGGCCTCGGCCGCGGAGGTGTCGATGGAGACGATGCGGGCGTGGGCGTAGGGGCTGCGCAGCAGGGCGCCGTAGAGCATGTCCGGCAGCTGCACATCGTCGAGGAAACGCCCCTTGCCCCGGAGGAAGCGGGCGTCCTCCTTGCGCAGCATCCGCCCGAAGCCGATGGGGTTGCCGCCGGCACTGATTGGCACTGCGCCGGTGGGGACGGTCGCGTCGGGGGCTGCTCGCACCTCAGTCAAGGCCGCCCGGCCGTCCTCAACGACCTCTTGCTGGCCGGCTTGCCTTCTGCGCTCGTTCATGCGGTCACTTCCTCGAGGACCGGGTGCTCGGCGGCCCAGCGGATGGCCCGCACGATGTTCTCGTAGCCGGTGCAGCGGCAGACGGTGCCGCAGATCGCCTCCCGGATCTCCGCCGGCGTGGGGTCGGCATTGGCGTCGAGGAGGGCGCGGGCGGTGATCAACATGGCCGGGGTGCAGAAGCCGCACTGGAGGCCGTGTTCGCGCATGAACCCCTCCTGGACCGGATCGAGGTTTCCGTCACGCTCCATTCCCTCCACGGTGTCGATCTCCCGGCCGTCGGCCATGGCGGCGAGGACGGTGCAGCACTTGACCGGCACGCCGTCCATGGCCACGACGCAGATGCCGCAGTTCGAGGTGTCGCAGCCCCAGTGGGTCCCGGTGAGGCCGAGGTGGTCGCGCAGGAAGTGGACGAGGAGCAGCCGGGGTTCGATCTCCCGGGTGAAGTCCACGCCGTTGACGGTCATCGTCACCTGCATGTCATGCCCCCTCGCCTCGGGCCCGGGACAGCGCCCGCCGCAGCGCCCGCTTGGTGAGCTCGCCGGCCAGGTGGCGCTTGTAATCGGCCGGACCCCGCTGATCGGTCTGGGGGTTCGTCGCCTCGGCCGCCCGGTGGGCGGCCGCGACCAAATTCTCGGCCGTGGCCGGCTGGCCCCGCAACATCGCCTCCGCCTCGCCGTA